>NZ_LOVM01000014.1:0-31674 GCF_001523445.1 Burkholderia sp. ABCPW 11
GACGTTGTTCTTCAGCGTCTGGCGATCGATCGACTGCACGCCGAACGCCATCTGCGGCTGCTGGTCGATGAAGATCAGCTGGCTGTTGTGCGGGGTAAGTACTTCAAGCTTGGGGTTGCTCATGATGGTGATGTCCTTTGACGCGAAGAAAGATGAGGCTTGCCTGGCCGACGAATCCGCGAAGCGTCCAATGCGCCGAGTCGCAAGCGTCGGCAGCCGGCCTGCGCCATTCAATACGTGAACTTGCGGCCGCACCAGTTAATTGTTCTGATTTTCGCCACGCTCTGAATTCAGACTGAAAAGATCTGAATTTCATTGAATGCGCTGACGACGAACGCGCGGACCTGATAGGCTGGCCCAAGACTTTCGGATCGACGCCAGCCCGGTAGTTGTCCGTATCTTTAACGGCCGTCATTCCATTCCAGACCCATGAAACCGTACATTGCTTCACTTCTCGCCGGCATCCTAGCCGGCGTCGTTTATGCGCTGATCGGCGTGCAATCGCCGGCGCCGCCCGCCGTCGCCCTGGCCGGCCTGCTCGGCATTCTCGCCGGCGAGCAGATTCTTCCCGTGGTGCGTCGGATGTTCGACGGCATCCAACTGGGAACCGCGTGGCGCGACGCCAAGTGCAGCCAGCACATGTTCGGCGCGCTGCCCGGCGCACACGCCGACGCTGCCGTAAAGCGCCGCGAATCGACGCCGACGTGACGGGCCGATGTCGAGCGAACGCGGCGTCGGCCCGACCGTTGGCTCGCAGGCGTGCGTGTCCCGGCACGTCGGATGACGACCCGTTTTGAACCGTATTGGATTCAGCGTCGCTCGAGGGCGCGACATCGCCTGATGCGCTTGCCGTCGCGAAATTCGCCATGAAGCTGTCTTTCGAAGCACTCGAGGCACTGGACGCGATCGACCGCACCGGTACGTTTGCCGACGCCGCAGAGTTGGTGCACCGCATGCCGTCCGCACTGACATACGTCGTACGGAAGCTCGAGAACGATCTCGGCGTCGCGTTGTTCGATCGCAGCGGGCGTCGTGCGAAGCTCACGCACGCGGGCCGCATCGTCGTCGAGGAAGGCCGTCGTCTGCTTCGCGCTGCCGAACAGCTTGAACGGAAGGCGCAGCGCGCGCAGCAAGGTTGGGAAACCGAGATCCGCGTCTGCATCGCCGAGATACTGCCTTTCGACAAGCTGTGGCCATATGTCCACGCGTTCTACGATCTCGAAATGGATACGCGGCTGCGACTCTCCACCGAAGTGCTCGGCGGCACCTGGGACGCGCTGATTTCGCGGCGGGCCGATCTGATCGTCGGCGCGGCCGGCGAGCCGCCTGAACTGCCGGACATCGTCGCGCAGCCAATCGGCACGCTGCGGCACGTGTTCGCGGTCGCCCCCTACCCATCCGCTCGCCGCGCTGCCCGAACCGCTGTCGATGGCATCGATCGTCGAGTATCGCGGCGCGGTGATCTCCGACACGTCCCGCGAACTTCAGCCGCAGTCGGCCGCGCTTGACCCTGGCCAACGGTATCTCGCGGTGCCGACGCTCGCTGCGAAACTGGCCGCGCAATGCGAAGGGCTCGCGGTGGGTACGCTCCCGGACTGCATCGCGGCGCCCGCGATCGCGCAAGGCAGGCTCGTCGCGCGGGAAGTCGCCGGCATGCGCGACACGACCCATTGCTATATCGCGTGGCGCGCCAACGAAGCCGGGCGCGCGCTACGCTGGTGGGTCGAACGGCTCGATCACCACGACCTCGTCGACCGGTTCACCGCGCGCGTGTGACGCTGCGCTTTCTACGAACGGTCGAGCGGTCTCGCGCTTGCTCACCTGCATCAAACCGTTCCCGAAATCAGCGTCGAAAGAATGAAGAGCGGAGCGGCTTCGCCGCCCCCATTCCGCACGCAGCCGACGTCGCATGCGGAATCGGCGTTCAGCGCGACGCGGACGGCTCGCCGGTCCGGCCGGATCGCCAGGTGAGGAAGCCGAGCGCCGCGAGCGGCAGCGCCAGTGCCCAGAACCCGGCGTACAGGTAGGCGCTCGCCCCGGCGCCCGCGCCGAGCGCGAATCCGGCAACCGGCGGCAGCGTGCGTCGCAGCCGCGTGCGTGCGGCTTCCCGTTCGGCCGGCGCGGCAATCGGCACGAGCCAGTCGAATGCATCGATGACCGCCTGCGTGACGTTGCCGGTCATCACGGTGTTCGCGACGACGGTGCGCGCGGTCAGCCGGCCGTGCGCGTTCTGCACGCCCATTGCCGCCGCACCGAGCAGCCCGCAGACGATCGTCGCGGGCGCATCGGCGCTGCCGATCGGCGACGCCGCGACGCCGGCGAGCATGAATCCGGCCAGCAGGATCGTCTGCAGCGCGTACAGCGCGCGCGCCCGCGGGCCATGCCCGCGCACGCGCATCCGGTGATCGAGCAGGCGGGCGGCCACGATCCCCGCGATGAATGCCGGAAACGCGAGCCACTTGATCATGAGGCCCTGACCGACACCGGCGAGGCCAGAGCCGATCAGGATGAAGTTGCCGGTGACGTGCGCGGTAAAGAGCCCGAACAGCGCGACGAAGCCGAGCGTGTCGACATAGCCGGCGATCGATGCAAGGTACACATCCTCGCCGCGCAGGCGATCGGGGGCCGCCGCGCCCGCTGCCATTACTTGCACGGGCTGCATGTCGTGGCTTCCGCGGTTGTGTCGGCGGTGTCCGCATCGCGGACCGGTGCGGCGAGCGTGATCGCCTGCTCGTCGACGACGATGCCGAGCCGGCGCGCGAGCGCGATCAGCGGCGCCGCGAGCGATTGCACGCGCACGCGGTGATACGGGAAGCCGATTGCGATAGCGGCTCCCGGCGAGATCAGATAAGGCATGGTCCGTTCCGGTTGCGCCGCGGGCCCGGCCGACAGGATGGCGCCCGGCCCGTGCGGCGGTTCTGAAGCAAGACTAAGGGAACGCCCGCCTGAAAGTCATGGCGGCGAACTGAATTTTCCTGAAAGCGCCGCGCAACGCGCGGCTCGGCATGGCGCCCGCCTGCGTGGCCGGCCGCGCCGGGGCGCGCGTACGACATTGCGACGCCGGCCTCCGAAGCACAGCGCAACGCGGAAATCGAACGGCAGATCGACGCGTTCCTCAACGGCACGCCGGCCGCGCTGAAGCGTGTCGCGTCCGGCGCATCCGCGCCGCAAGCGACGCAGCGGCGCCACGCTCGAGCCGATTCAGAACGATTCAGCCGCGACGCGCGTCGCCTGCCCTATGCTCGGACAGCATCGGACGCGTGCGGTATCGCGCACCGCCCGCAGAACCGGGATTCCCCCATGACGACCGACACGCTTGCACTCACCCATCACACCGTTACGGCGAACGGCATCCGCCAGCACTTCATCGACGCCGGCACCGGGCCCGTCGTCGTGCTGCTGCACGGCTTCCCCGAAACCAGCTTCGCGTGGCGCTTCCAGATTCCGGCGCTCGCGCGGCACTATCGCGTGATCGCGCCCGACCTGCGCGGCTACGGCGAAACCGACAAGCCCGCGGCCGGCTACGACAAGCGCAACATGGCGCGCGATCTCGCCGCGCTGCTCGATGCGCTCGGCATCGAGCGCATCGCGCTCGTCGGGCACGATCGCGGCGCACGCGTCGCGACGCGTTTCGCGAAGGACTTCCCCGAACGCGTCGAGCGGCTCGTCGTGATGGACAACGTGCCGACGCGCATCGTCGCGCAGAACATGACCGCGCAAACGGCGCGCGCATACTGGTTTTTCCTGTTCCATCAGGTGCCCGACCTCCCGGAGGCGCTGATCGCCGGCAAGGAAGCCGAATGGCTCGGCTATTTTTTCGCGGACTGGTGCTACAACCCGCACGCCATCGCGGGCGACGCGTTCGACACCTACGTGCGCGCGTACCGGCGCCCGGGGGCCGTGCGCGGCGCGCTGGCCGACTATCGCGCGAACGCGGAAGACGTGCAGCAGGACCTCGTCGATGCCGATGTCAGGATCGCGTGCCCGACGATGGCGATCTGGGGCGAGGATTTCTACGCGGTCGGCAAGATGTTCGACATGAAGGCCGTATGGGAAAGCATGGCGACGAACCTGCGCGCCGAGCCGATCGCACAGTGCGGGCATCTGCCGCACGAGGAACAGCCCGAGCGCGTGAACGCGCTGCTGCTCGACTTCCTGCGCGGCTGGGCCGGCTGACGCAACGCCCGCCGCACGCGGCATCATCGGAGGAGCACCGGATGGAACACGGATCGGGCCGCAAGGCCGTCATCGCCGGCGGATCGGTCGGCGGGCTGTTCGCGGCGACCGCGCTGCGCGCGACCGGCTGGGATGTCCGCGTATTCGAACAATCGCCGTACGCGCTCGACAGCCGCGGCGGCGGCATCGTGCTGCAGCCGCCGATCGAGCGCGCGTTCGCGTTCGGCGGCGTAGCGCTACCGCGCGACATCGGCGTCGATTCGATCGACCGGATCTACGTCGATGCGCAGGACCGGATCGTGCAGCGCTTCGCGATGCCGCAGACGCAGACCGCGTGGAACGTGATCTATACGGCGCTCAAGCGCGCGCTGCCGGCCGGGGTCATCCAGGCCGGCGACGCGTTCGAGCGGTTCGAGCAGGACGGCGAGCGGATCGTCGCGCATTTCGCGAGCGGCCGCGCCGAAACGGCCGACCTGCTGATCGGCGCGGACGGAGGCCGCTCGACGGTACGCGCGCAGTTGCTGCCGGACGTGCGCTCGACGTATGCGGGCTATGTCGCGTGGCGCGGGCTCGTCGACGAACGCACGCTGCCCGAGCAGGTGCTGTATCTGCTGCGCGAACGCTTCACGTTCCAGCAAGGCGACCGGCACCTGTTCCTCACCTATCTGGTGCCCGGCGCCGACGGTGCGACCGAAGCGGGCAAACGGCGCGTGAACTGGGTGTGGTACCGGCGTCTGGCGGCCGACCGGCTGCCGTCGCTGTTCCTTGCGCGCGACGGCACGCAGCGCGACGGATCGCTGCCGCCCGGCGCGATGCGCGACGACAACCGCACGGAACTCGTCGACGCCGCCGACCGGATGCTCGCACCGACGCTCGCCGCGCTCGTCGATGCGACACCCGCGCCGTTCGCGCAGGCGATCCTCGATCTCGCGGTCGAGCGGATGGCTTTCGGGCGCGCGGTGCTGCTCGGCGACGCCGCATGCATCGTGCGCCCGCACACGGCGGCGGGCGTCGCGAAAGCCGCGGACGACGCGGTCGGTCTCGCCGAAGCATTGCGCGACATCGCACGCGGCGCCGCGTTCGATGTCGCGCTGGCAGGCTGGGACGCCCGTCAGCGTGCGGCCGGTGCGTTGCTGTCCGCGCGCGGGATCGCGCTCGGCGCGCGGCTGATGGGTACGGCATGAAGGTGCACCGGCCGGGTGTCGGCCGCCGCGCGGTACGGAGCGGCCTCGGGATTCAGCGCACGCAGCACGCTCGCGCGCCCGCCGTCGTCTGCGGGTAGTTGCGGCTGTCCGCGCGCGAAAGCCGGGGCCGCGGCTGCCGCAAGCCACGCGGCGATCGCCAGCCCCTTCGCTCGTGTTGACACGGCACGGCGCTTCATTGCGCGCTCGCGGTCGAGACGGACGCCGACGTCGCGGCCGTTGCCGTGTGCCGGTCGCCATGCGCGATCGCATACAGTTCGCGATTGCGCGCAATCGTCTCCGTGCTCGGTGGATAGTCCGAGTTCGACGTCGGCAGCGTACCGTCGCGCTCCGCCCGAATCAGGTCGGCGCGCACGTCGGCGCGCGTGATCGTGTCGCCGGCGGTTTGCGCGAATGCGACGAGCGGTGCGCTCAGCGCACAGGACAGCAGGACTGCACGAATAAGATTGTTCATGACGTTCACCTCCGAAAATGGCATGTTCGCGTCCGCAGATCAGGCCGGACATCCGCTCCGCATCGATGCGACGAGGAGTGATATCCATTCTGCGATTCGCGCGCTTTCCGGAAGGTGAGGCTTCGATTACGGTCTTGTCATCCGGTCGCGGCCCGGCCGCACGGCAGCGTCAGTCGACGCGCAACGGCGCCGTGTGTCGGACGGTGCCCAGAAACCGCGTCAACTCCACGGTCTGCGGCCGCTCGAAGATCTCGTCGGGCGTGCCGCTCTCCCATACACGCCCCTGGTGCATGAACACGATCCTGTCGCTCACCGCACGCGCGAAGTTCATCTCGTGCGTGACCATGATCAGCGTCATGTCCTCGCGCGCGAGCTGCTCGATGACCCCCAGCACCTCCCCGACGAGCTCGGGATCGAGCGCGGACGTGATCTCGTCGCACAGCAGCACGCTCGGCTTCATCGCGAGCGCACGCGCGATCGCGACGCGTTGCTGCTGGCCGCCCGACAGGTGTTCCGGAAACGCGTCGAACTTGTCGCCGAGGCCGACACGCTCGAGCATCAGCTCTGCGATCGCACGTGCCTGCTGACGGTGCGCCTTTTTCACCACCGACTGCGCGAGCATCACGTTCTGCCCGGCGCTCAGGTGCGGAAACAGGTTGTACTGCTGGAACACCATGCCGACCTTCAGCCGCAGCGCACGCAGGTCCGCGTGCCGTGCATCGACGCGTTCTCCGTCGACCGAAATCGTGCCTGCGTCGATACTCTCGAGCCCGTTGAGCGTGCGCAGCAGCGTGCTCTTGCCCGAGCCGCTGCGGCCGATGATCGATACGACCTGCCCGCGCTCGACGGACAGATCGATGCCCTTGAGCACATGATGGGTGCCGAAATTCTTCTCGACACCCCGGGTTTCAACGAGCGGCATGCCATCTCCTTTGCAACGTGCGCGCATAACGGGTAAGCGGATAGCAGAGCGCGAAATAGATCAGCGCGACAAGGCCATATACGACGAACGGCCGGAACGTCGCGTTCGAGATCGCGATGCCGACCTTCGTCAGCTCGGTGAAGCCGATGATCGACACCAGCGCCGTATCCTTCACGGCCTGCACGCCGAAGCCGACCGTCGGCGCGATCGCGATGCGCGCGGCCTGCGGCAGGATCACGTGACGCAACTGCTCGACGTAACCCATCGCCAGGCTCGCCGACGCCTCCCACTGCCCTTTCGGCACCGCCTCGACACAGCCGCGCCAGATTTCGGCCAGATACGCGCTGGTGAAGAACGTGAGCCCGGCCGTGGCCGCGACCCACGGCGAAACGTCGAGCCCGACGAGCGGCAGGCCGAAGAACACGATGAACAGTTGCATCAGCAACGGCGTGCCCTGGAACACTTCGATATAGAGCTTCGCGACGCCGCGCAGCACCGTCGAATTCGACACGCGCATCACGAGCAGCCCGAGGCCGACGAGGCCGCCGGATACGAACGACACGATCGACAGCACGATCGTCCAGCGCGCGGCCAGCAGCAGGTTCGCGAGAATTTGCCCAAGCGTGAAATCGATCATCGCGCACCTCGCACGCGCCGGGAGAACAGGCGGCGGCCCATCGCGCCGAGCGTGGCGCGCAGCAGCAGCGCCATCGCCAGATACGCGAACGTGATCGCGAAGTACGTCTCGAATGCGCGGAAGTTGCGCGACTGAATGTAGCCGGCCGCATAGGTCAGGTCGGCCACCGAGATCTGCGACACGACCGCCGAACCGAGCATCGTGATCACGATCTGGCTCGACAGCGCGGGAAACACCTTGGCGAGCGCCTGCGGCAGCACGACGTGGCGCAACATCTGCGCGCGCGACATCGCCAGCGCGGACGCCGCCTCCAGATGCCCTTTCGGTACGGCGGCCACGCCCGCGCGCACGATCTCGACCGAGTACGCGCCGAGATTGAGCGTCATCGCAAGGATCGCGGCCGTGTATTCGTCGATGTGCACGCCGAGCGCCGGCAAGCCGAAGAAGATGAAGAACAGCTGGACGACGAACGGCGTATTGCGAATCGCCTCGACGTACGCGCCGATCAGCGGGCGCAATCGCACGGCCGCGCGCGCGTCGGCGCTGTACGCGGCCGCGCCGAGCACGCCGATCGCCACGCCGAGCACGGTCGCGACCGCGGTCAGCGCGAGCGTGATCGCCGCGCCGCCCGCGAACACGCCGGCGTACTCGGCAAGCTCGCCGAATTGAAGCTGGTAGCTCATGGGAACGGGACAAGTTCGGGTTCGGACAACGACACGTGCCGCGCCGGGCATCCCGGCCGCGGCGCCGTGTCACGCGGCACGGCGTTTCGTCACAGTCCGGCCGGCAGCGGCTGGCCGAGCCACTTGCGCGACATTTCGCCCAGCGTGCCGTCCTGCTTCGCATGCGCGATCGCATCGTCGATCTTCGCGAGCAGGCGCGGCTCGTTCTTGTTGACGCCGACGAAGCACGGCGAATTCTTGATCACGAACTTGACCTCGGGGCGGCGCGGCGGATTCTTCGCGAGAATCGCCGCCGCGACGATGTTGCCGGCCGCGATCAGTTGGACTTGCCCCGACAGGAACGCCTGGATCGTCGCGTTGTTGTCCTCGAAGCGCTTGATCGTCGCGCTCGGCGCGAGTTGCGACAGCGCAATCTCCTCGAGCGCGCCGCGTGTGGCGCCGACCGTCTTGCCGGTGAGGTCGGCGGGCGCGCTCACCTTCACGTCGGAAGGCCCGAACACGCCCTGGAAATACGGTGCGTAAGCGCTCGAGAAATCGATGACCTTCTCGCGCTCCGGCGTCTTGCCGAGCGACGAGATCACCATGTCGACCTTGTTGGTCGTCAGGTACGGAATCCGGTTCGCGCTGTTCACGGGCACCAGCTTCAGCTTGACGCCGAGCGCCTTGGCGAGGAGTCCTGCCATGTCGATGTCGTAGCCCTGCGGCTGCATGTCCGTGCCGACCGAGCCGAACGGCGGATAGTCCTCGGGCACCGCGACGCGCAGCGTGCCGTTTTTCGCGATGGTGTCGAGCGCATCGGCATGGGCCGGCGCGGCGGCGAACAGCGCGATCACGGGGGCGGCGATCAGTACAGCCAGCCAGGTGCGTCGGGGGAACGGTCGGGTCGTCGGGCTCACGGTGAATCTTCCTTGTCTGGTATGTCGTCGGGCAGCGCGCAACGATTGCGCGGCCGAACCACTCCAGCAAAAACCAGGCCATTGCCGCAAAACGCCGGCCGCACCGGCGCGAGACGGAAATTTCGGCGAACCTTTCGGTGTACCGCATTCCTCATTTCGGTGCATGAGCCGGCACCTTCGGCAACGGTTGCCCTCCCAGTGCGCGCCGGCGCACCAAATTACCCAATTGGTTCACCCGCCGCCGAGGCCCCTATGCACGGATTCGAACAGACGCAGTCCAATTTTGCATGCCGTTTGTGACGGGAATTACGGCTGACTACGTTCGCGACGTACCGTGCCTTTCGCCACACCCGGCGAATCGCGAACAGGACGGGTGCGCTTGCTTGCGCGCGCGGGTCCGCCGGTACCGGTGGTCCCGATCGTCCCGCGATCGGGATGATTCCAATCCCATCCGTGCGCGAGGATACCGTCATGGCATCGATTCCCGAACCGTCGACAACCGGCGAAACCGACAAACGCAGCTGGCTCGAATCGCACGAAGCCGGCTATCACAAGACCCTCGGCAATCGACAGGTGCAGATGATCGCGATCGGCGGGGCCATCGGCACCGGGCTCTTTCTCGGCGCCGGCGGCCGGCTGCAGGCCGCCGGCCCGTCGCTCGCGATCGTCTATCTCGTATGCGGCGCGTTTTCGTTCCTGATCCTGCGTGCGCTTGGCGAGCTCGTGATGCATCGCCCCAGCAGCGGCAGCTTCGTGTCGTACGCGCGCGAATTCCTCGGCGAGAAGGCATCGTTCGTCGCGGGCTGGATGTACTTCCTGAACTGGGCGATGACCGGCATCGTCGACATCACCGCCGTCGCGCTCTACATGCATTACTGGGCGCCGTTCGCGGCCGTGCCGCAGTGGATCTTCGCGCTCGTCGCGCTCTGCATCGTCGCGACGATGAACCTGATCGGCGTGAAGTGGTTCGCGGAGATGGAGTTCTGGTTCGCGCTGGTCAAGGTCGCCGCGATCGTGCTGTTTCTCGTGATCGGCGCGGCGATCCTCGGCACGGGCATGCCGGTGGCCGGCCATGGCACCGGCATGCATCTGATCACCGACAACGGCGGGTTCTTTCCGCACGGACTGATGCCGGCGCTGGTGCTGGTGCAAGGCGTGGTGTTCGCATTCGCCGGCGTCGAACTGGTGGGCACGGCCGCCGGCGAATGCAAGGACGCGCGCAAGGTGCTGCCGCGCGCGATCAACAACGTGATCTGGCGCATCGCGATCTTCTACGTCGCATCGGTCGTGCTGCTGGTCTGCCTGCTGCCGTGGAGCGCGTACAAGGCGGGCCAGAGCCCGTTCGTCACGTTCTTCGGCGCGCTCGGCGTGCCGGGCATCGGCTCGGTGATGAACCTTGTGGTGCTGACGGCCGCGCTGTCGAGCCTGAACTCCGGCCTGTATTCGACGGGGCGCGTGCTGCGCGCGCTGTCGATGGGCGGCTCGGCCCCCGCGTTCCTCGCGCGGATGAGCGCGCAATCCGTCCCGTACGCGGGCATTCTGGTGACGGTCGCGATCTATGTGGTCGGCGTGCTGCTCAACTATCTCGTGCCGTCGAGCGTGTTCGAGATCGTGCTGAACATCGCATCGCTCGGCATCGTCAGCACATGGGGCTTCATCGTCGTGTGCCAGATGAGGTTCCGCGCCGCGGTCCGGCGCGGCGAGGCGGACGACGTCTCGTTCAGGATGCCGGGCGCGCCCGTGACATCGTGGCTCACGCTGCTGTTCCTGCTCGGCGTGCTGGTGCTGATGGCCTTCGACTACCCGAACGGGACATGGACGATTGCATCGATCCCGCTGGTCGCGCTGCTGCTCGTGGCCGGCTGGAAGTGGTTGAGCCGCCGCGCGCGCCGTGCGTTGCTCAAGCCGACGATTCCGTCGGTCGCCCTCACGCAGAACGTGCTCGAGAAGGGCGAGCACTGAATCGCGACGGCATGCGTGCCATTGACCGATCCGCCGCCGGCACCGCGGGCGGCGGTCGATCGCCGCGTTCAGTGATGCTCGTACAACTGCTGCGCGTCGAGCGACGCGAACGATGAGGTCGCAGGCTTTGCAGCGTCGGTCGGCCGTGCAGCGGCCGATTGCGCTTGCTGCGCGGCGACCTTCGCCTCGGCGGCCTGAATGTCTTCCGGATAGTAAGGATCGCTGCCGATCGGCCGGTAACCGGCCTTTTCGACGCGGACGAGATCGGCGCGCACGTCGGCACGCGTGAGCTCATGGTCGGTGGTTTGCGCAAAGGCGACGATCGGTGCGCTCAGCGCACAGGAAAGCAGGACTGCACGAATCAGGTTGGTCATGATGTTCACCTCACAAGATGGCATGTTTGCGTCCGCAGATCAGGCCGGACATCCGCTCCGCATCGATGCGATGAGGAGTTGTGTCCATTCTGCGATTCGCGCGCTTTCCTGAAGGTGAGGCTTCGATTACGGATTTGTTATCTGGTCGCCCGCGCCTGTCACAGGTGCGTCGAGCGGTCGTACTTCCGGGATCATCGCGGCCTGGCCGTGCACGGTTCCGTCTGCGTCCATGAGCTGCCACACGGTCGCGCGCTCGATCCAGAACCGCTTGCCGGACTTCGTCACCCGCACGCCGCGGTATTCGGACACGAAGCCGTCGCGCATCACCTTGTCGAGAAACACCTGACGCTCGTGTCGCTCCATCGGCTCCGCCGACAGACGGGACGGCAATGCCGTCAGTTCATCCCAGTCGTATTCGAAAATCGCCTGCGCGCGCCGGTTGCCGTACATGAAGACCGGATCGGCCGACGTGTCGTGCGCAAGCACACCGAAGGGCGCCGTACGGTACAGCCACGCGGCGCCGTCGGATGAGCTCATACCGTCGGGCACAAGCGGACGGTTCACGAGCCGGCGATACGAATCGGCAAGTAGGAGGAAGAAGTTTGCATCGGTGCGCAACGACATCGGTCTAGCTCCTGAAATGGGCGAGATACGCGAATGAGCGAAGGTTTTGCCGCCGGACATTATATGGATGAAGCGGCGCACCGCCGTCGGCGGCGACGATTCGGCCAGCCCGCCTCGCGCTGGGCGCCCCGCCGCACGGCCGCTGCCGCCGCGCCGGCGCAGATAACGGTTTCGTAATCTTCGGGTCAGGGTCGGGTCAACGCCGCGCCGGCAGACTGCACGCTCGTCGCATCGAATGCGCATCCGAGCCCTGCTTCGAGGAGCATCATCATGTGGATCGTCCGGCTGGCGTTACGCAGGCCTTACACGTTCGTCGTACTCGCGCTGCTGATCTTCATCGCGGGACCGCTCGCGCTGCTGCGCACGCCGACCGACATTTTCCCGAGCATCGACATTCCGGTCGTCAGCATCGTCTGGTCGTACAACGGCTTCTCCGCGGAGGACATGGCCAAGCGGATCACGTCGAACTACGAACGCGCGCTCACGTCCGACGTCGACGACATCGAGCACATCGAATCGCAGTCGCTGAACGGCGTGTCGGTCGTGAAGATCTTCTTCCACCCGGGCGCCGACATCAATCGCGCGATCGCGGAAGCCGCGAGCAACGCCGCGTCGATCCTGCGCATCCTGCCGCCCGGCACGCTGCCGCCGAACATCATCACGTACAACGCGTCGACGGTGCCGATCCTGCAGCTCGGGCTGTCGAGCGACACGCTCGCCGAGCAGCAGCTGTACGATCTCGGCAACAGCTTCATCCGCACCCAGCTCGCGACCGTCCAGGGCGCGGCCGTGCCGCTGCCGTTCGGCGGCAAGATCCGCCAGATCGTCGTCGACCTCGATACGCGCGCGCTGCAGGCGAAAGGGCTCGCACCGATCGACGTCGTCAACGCGATCAATGCGCAGAACCTGATCCTGCCGGGCGGCACCGCGAAAATCGGCACGCACGAATACAACGTGCAGATGAACGGCAGCACGCAGACGGTCGCCGCGCTGAACGACCTGCCGGTGAAGACGATCGGCGGCAATGTCGTGTACGTGCGCGACGTCGCGCACGTTCGCGACGGCTACGCGCCGCAGACCAACATCGTGCGGGCGGACGGCAAGCGCGCGGCGCTGCTGACGGTCGAGAAAACCGGCAGCGCGTCAACGTTGACGATCATCGACCAGGTGAAGGCGATGCTGCCGAAGATCGCGGCCGGGCTGCCGAAGGCGCTGCAGATTGCGCCGCTCGACGATCAGTCCGTGTTCGTGAAGGCGGCGGTCCAGGGCGTCGTGCGCGAAGCGCTGATCGCCGCCTGCCTGACCGCGCTGATGATCCTGCTGTTTCTCGGCAGCTGGCGCGCGACGCTGATCATCGCGGTCACGATCCCGCTCGCGGTGCTCACGTCGCTGCTCGCGCTGTCCGCGCTCGGCCAGACCATCAACATCATGACGCTCGGCGGGCTCGCGCTCGCGGTCGGGATCCTCGTCGACGACGCGACCGTCGCGATCGAGAACATCACGCATCATCTCGAGCTCGGCGCGCCGCTCGAGGACGCGATCCCGACCGGTGCGGGCGAGATCGCGGTGCCGACCTTCGTGTCGACGCTGTCGATCTGCATCGTGTTCGTGCCGATGTTCCTGCTGACGGGCGTCGCGCGCTATCTGTTCGTGCCGCTGGCCGAGGCCGTGATCTTCGCGATGATCGCGTCGTACTTCTTCTCACGCACGCTGGTGCCGACGCTCGCGATGGCGCTGATGCGCGCCAAGGGGAGCGGCCGGCCGCCGCGTGGCGCCTTCGCACGCATCGCGCGTTTCCAGGCGGCGTTCGAGCATCGCTTCGAGGCCGTGCGGCTGCGCTATCGCGCATTGTTGTCCGCGGCGATCGCGCGGCGCCGCCGCTTCGCGGCCGCGCTCCTGCTCGCATGCGTCGCATCGACGGGCCTCTACGCGTTCGCCGGGCAGGACTTCTTCCCGTCGGTCGACACCGGCGAGATCCGCCTGCATCTGCGCGCGCCGACCGGCACGCGGATCGAGGAAACCGCTCGGCTGACCGACGAAGTCGAAGCGAAGATCCGCGGCGTGATTCCGGCGAACCAGCTCGCCGGCGTGCTCGACAACATCGGCGTGCCGGTCAGCGGGATCAACCTCACGTACGATTCGTCGGACCCGATCGGCACCGAGGACGCCGACGTGCTCGTCACGCTGAAGCCGAATCACGCGTCGACCGCCGCCTACGTCGCGACGCTGCGCAACGTGCTCGCGCAGTCGTTCCCCGGCGTGACGTTCGCGTTCCTGCCGGCCGACATCGTCAGCCAGATCCTCAATTTCGGGTTGCCGGCGCCGATCGACATCCAGATCGTCGGCAACAAGCTCGACCAGAACCGCGCGGTCGCGAATGCATTGCTCGCGAAACTGCGCGGCGTGCGCGGGCTCGTCGACGCACGCATCCAGCAGCCCGGCGACGAACCGGCGATCGACGTGAACGTGGACCGCACGAAGGCGATCCAGGCGGGCCTGCAGCAGCGCGACGTCGCGCAGAACCTGTTGATCGCGCTGTCCGGCAGCTCGCAGACGACGCCGAACTTCTGGCTCGATCCGCGCAACGGCGTCAGCTACCCGGTGCTCGTGCAGACGCCGCAATACACGGTGAATTCGCTGCAGTCGCTCGCGAACGTGCCGCTGCCCGCCGGCACCGCGAGCACGCCGCAGACGCCGGCCGGCGTCCCGGCCGCGGGCGCGTCCGCGCAGAACCTGCTCGGCGCGCTCGGCACGTTCTCGCGCTCGACCCAGCAGGCCGTGGTGTCGCACTACAACGTGCAGCCGGTGCTCGACATCTTCGCGGCGGTGCAAGGGCGCGATCTCGGCGGCGTCACGGCCGACGTGACGAAGCTCGTCGACGCCGCGCGCGCGCAACTGCCGCCCGGCTCGTCGATCGTGCTGCGCGGCCAGGTGCAGGCGATGCACGAGTCGTTCTCGGGCCTGCTCGGCGGCCTCGCGCTCGCGATCTCGCTGGTCTACCTGCTGATGGTCGTGAACTTCCAGTCGTGGCTCGATCCGCTCGTGATCGTCGGCGGGCTGCCGGCGTCGCTCGCCGGCATCGCGTGGATGCTGTTCGTCACGGGCACCACGCTGTCGGTGCCCGCGCTGACCGGCACGATCCTGTGTATCGGCATCGCGACCGCGAACAGCATTCTCGTCGTGAACGCGGCGCGTGAGCTGCTCGCGGCCGGCGCGCCGCCGTGGCAGGCCGCGCTCGACGCAGGCTTCAGCCGCTTCCGGCCCGTCGTGATGACCGCGCTCGCGATGCTGATCGGCATGCTGCCGATGGCGCTCGGCCTCGGCGACGGCGGCGAGCAGAACGCGCCGCTCGGCCGCGCGGTGATCGGCGGCCTCGCGTTCGGCACGTGCTCGACGCTGCTGTTCGTGCCGGTGCTGTTCGGCTTCGTTCACGCGTGGCTCGCGCGGCGTCGCGACGCCGCGGCCGCGCGGCGTGTGCAGCGCGCGCCCGACACGCCAGTGCTGCGTTGAGTGCAGACGGCCGCCCCTTCTCATCCTTCGATTCGCCCGACCCGGACCCATCATGAACGACTCGATCGAACCCGTCGCCCCACCGCCCGCCGCCGAAGCGGCCACCGCGCCCGCAGCCGTGCCGCCCGCCGCACGCGGCGCCGCCCCCGACACGCCGCCGCCTCGCCGCGCCCGCAAGCTCGCCGTGCCGCTCGCGGCCGTCGCGCTCGCCGCCGCGCTGCTCGCGCTCGGCATCGTGCCGCGTATCGATGCACGCGCCGCGCAGCGTGCGCAGGTGGCCGCGCAGCAGGCGCTGCCGGTGTCGGTCGTCGTGCCCGGCGCGGCGCCGGCCGACCAGACGCTGACGTTGCCCGGCTCGGTGGCGCCCTATGCGGACGCGTCGATCTATGCGCGCACGAGCGGCTACGTCGCGCACTGGAGCGCCGATCTCGGCACACACGTGAAGGCCGGCCAGACGCTCGCCCGGATCTCGGCGCCCGATCTCGACGCGCAATTGCGCCAGGCGCGCGCCGACGAAGCGAGCGCGCAGGCGAACTACGACTATGCGAAATCGACCGCGCAGCGCTGGCAGGACATGCTGAACACGCAATCGGTCTCGCAGCAGGACACCGACACGAAGGTCGCGGACATGAACGCGAAACGCGCGATGCTCGCGTCCGCGCAGGCGAACGTCGCGCATCTTGCCGAACTCGTGTCGTACGAGTCCGTCACCGCGCCGTTCGACGGCGTGATCACCGCACGCAACGTCGACGTCGGCACGCTGGTCACCGCGGGCGGCACGCCGGGCAGCCCGGGCCTGTCCGGCGAACTCTTCCATCTCGAACAGACGGACACGCTGCGCGTGTTCGTCGACGTGCCGCAGGACAGCGCGGCCGGCGTATCGACCGGCACGCCGGTCTACCTGACGACGCCGCAGTATCCGGGGCGGCGGCTTGCCGCGCGGGTCGCGCGCAGCGCGGGCGCGATCGATCCCGTCACGCGCACGCTGCGCGTCGAGATCGACGTCGACAACCACGATGGCGCGCTGATGCCCGGCGCGTATGCGCAGGCGCATCTCGCCGTGCCGAGCGCGGCGCCGGCGCTCGATCTGCCGGTCAGTGCACTGCTGTTCCGGCCGAACGGCGTGACGGTCGCCACCGTCGGCGCGAACGGCCGAACCGCGCTGAAGACCGTGCAGATCGGACGCGATTTCGGCACGCGCGTCGAAATCGTCGCGGGGCTCGCGGCAACCGATCGCGTGATCGACAACCCGGGCGATGCGATCACGGCCGGCGAAGCCGTGAAGATCGTGTCGACCGCGCACGATGCGGCGCCGGTTGCTGCCTCAGCTGCGCGCCCCGCGCAACCTGCCTCTGCCTCTGCCTCTGCCTCTGCCTCTGCCTCTGCCTCTGCCTCTGCCTCTGCCTCTGCCGCCGCCGCCGCCGCGCGCGGCGCGCCGCCGATGCGTGCCGTCGGCGCCGATGGTGCCGCGACGGCCGCATCGGCGCCGGTCTCGGCGCCCGCGCGCGGCTAACTCATCGACGACGACTCACGAGATATCCGCCATGCGCTTCCTTCACCCACTCCCGTTCGCCCGCCGCGTCGCCGCGCTCGGCGCCGTGGCCGCACTGACCGCCTGCTCGACGCTGCCGCCGTATTCGCCGCCCGCCGTCGCGGTACCCGCGCACTACGCGGGCGCACCGTCCGCGTCGGCCGGCTGGCGCACCGCGACGCCGGCCGACGCCGCCGCGCGCGGCGCCTGGTGGACCGTCTTCGACGACGCCGACCTGAACGCGCTCGAAGCGCGCGTCGACGTGTCGAACCAGACGGTGAAGAAAGCCGTCGCCGAGTTGCAGCAGGCGCGCGCGACGGTCGACTATCAGCACGCCGGGTTCCTGCCGACGATCACTGCGGGCGCCGCGCAAAGCCGCGCGCGCGTGTCGCAAAACCGGCTCGGCTCGTCGCTCGCGGGCAAGACGACGCCCGACTATCAGGCGGGCGTGGCCGCGAGCTGGGAACCCGACGTGTTCGGCCGCGTACGCGACGCGGTGACGGGCGCGCAGGCGGACGCCGCCGCGAGCGCGGCCGATCTGCAGGCCGTGAAGCTGTCGGTCACGGCCGAACTCGCGACCGACTATTTCGCGCTGCGCTCGCTCGACACGCAGAAGCAACTGCTCGACGACACCGTGCGCGCGTACGCGGACGCACTGACGCTGCTCAAGCGGCAACTCGCGGCCGGTGCGATCGATGCGTCGGCGGTCGCACAAGCCGAGACCCAGCTCGAATCGACGCGTACGCAGGACACCGATATCGACGCGTCGCGTGCGCAGTTGCAGCACGCGATCGCGACGCTCGTCGGCGAGAACGCGTCGACATTCGTGCTGCCGCCGCGCGTGCAGGCGTTCCACGTGCCGGCCATTCCGGCCGGCGTGCCGTCGCAACTGCTGGAGCGGCGGCCCGACATCGCGGCGGCCGAGCGCCGTGTCGCGGCCGCGAACGCGCGGATCGGCGAGGCGCGCGCCGCGTTCTTCCCGGATCTCGTGCTGTCGGCGAGCGTCGGCCTCGAGAGTTCGTTCTTCGCACCGTGGCTCACCGCGCCGAGCCTGTTCTGGTCGCTCGGTCCGCAGCTCGCCGGCACGCTGTTCGACGGCGGCCGCCGCAGCGCGTCGCTGCGCGGCGCGCACGCGCAATACGACGGTGCGGTCGCCGACTACCGGCACACCGTGCTCGTCGCGTTCCAGCAGGTCGAGGATCAGTTGTCGGCGCTCGACGCACTCGCGTCCGAAGCCGACAGCCAGCAGCGCGCGACCGACGCGGCCGATCTGTCGCTGCGGCTGACGACGAATCGCTTCAACGCGGGCGCCGTCAGCTATCTGGACGTGGTGACCGCGCAGACGATCGCGCTGACGAATCGGCGCACGGCCGATCAGATCGACGCGCGCCGGATCGAGGCAGAAGTCGGGTTGCTGAAGGCGTTGGGCGGCGGGTGGCAGGCGAGCGTGGGTGCGGATGCGAAATCGAACATCGGCGCGCAGGAACACGCACCGGCCGCGCGACCCGCACCCACCGTCACACTGCCGCCAGCCGGTTGAACGTAAGCGTGAAACGCGTGCCGAGCGTGTCGCTTTCGACCTGCGCGGTACCGCCGTGGAGTTCCATCACCGAGCGCACGATCGCAAGGCCGAGCCCGGCCGTGCCACCCGGCGCACCGCCGCTACGCGCGGGATCGCCGCGCACGAACCGGTCGAAGATCCGCGGCAGCAGCGCGCGATCGATCGGCTCGCCCGGATTCGCGACGACGACGCGCACCGCATCGGCGGCTTCATCCACGCTCAGCGTGATGACGCCGCCGGCGGGCGTGTAACGCAGCGCGTTCGCGAGCAGGTTGCCGACGGCGCGGCGAAACAGCTCGACATCGGCGGTCAGCTGCCCCTGCCCTTCGACGCGCAACGTCGAGCCCGCTTCGTCGGCAAGCCCCTCGAAGTACTCCGCGATGCGCTCGAGTTCGTCGCGCACGTCGAACGCGCGCTGCCGGGTGACGAAGCTCGGATGCTCGGCACGCGCGAGAAACAGCACGTTCTCGATCATCCGCGCGAGACGATCGTATTCCTCGAGATTCGATTCGAGCAGCGCCTGGTACTCGTCTGCCGAACGCGGCCGCGCGAGCGCGACTTCGGTGGCGCCGCGCATGTTGTTCAGCGGCGTGCGCAGGTCATGCGCGAGATCGGCGCTGAATTGCGACAGATGCGCGAACGCCTGCTGCAGGCGGCCGAGCATCGCATTCTGCGCATCGACGAGCGCGCGCAACTCGGGTGGGGCGCGCGACGCATCGAGCCGCGTGTCGAGCTTGTCGACCGTGATCCGGCCGGTGTTGTCGACGATCTCGCGCAGCGGCGCGAGCGCCGTGCGGATCAGCCAGTAGCCGAGCAGCAGCGCGAACAGCGCGCCGAGCCCGCCGGCGAGCTTGAGCCGGTCGCGGTAACCGTCGAGCAGATCGGCCCGGTCGCGCATGTTGCGGGCGATCGCGATGCGGATCGGCGTACGGTCGCCGAGCGTGGCCTCGATCACGACGCCGCGCATCGGGGTGCCGCCGCCGGCGGTCCACGTGACGAGCCGGTCGGCCGTGATCCGGTCGTTCGCGGGAACCGGCACCGCGTGCGGCGCGAACAATTGCGCGTCGGCCAGCGGAGCGAATGCGGCCGCAGGCGCATCGTCGGGCGCGGCGAGCCGGACGTTGTGACGTGCGAGCACGTCGCCCCGCGCATCGACGGCGGCCATCGACAGCGCCTCGTTGCCCAGCACCTGGCTCGTCAGCCGCTCCGCGTGCGCGCGAACCGCATCGAGCGACTCGAGCTCGCCCGCGAGCCGGCGCGTGTGACGCGCGGCCAGCACGATGTCGAGATCGTCCTGCGTATTCACCTGCCGCTCGAGGCCCGCATACACGTACGCGCCGACGAGCGCGAACGCGGCGAGCGTGGTCGCGGCGAACGCGAGCGCGAGTGTCGCGGCCAGCGAGCGCGGGCGCGTCATGCGTCGTCCTTCGGTTCGAGCACGTAGCCGACGCCGCGCACGGTATGGATCAGCTTGACCGGGAACGCGTCGTCGATCTTCGCGCGCAGGCGCCGGATCGCGACCTCGACCACGTTGGTGTCGCTGTCGAAATTCATGTCCCACACGTACGATGCGATCTGCGTCCGGCTCAGCACCTCGCCTTGCCGGCGCGCGAGCAGTTGCAGCAGCGAGAATTCGCGCGGCGTGAGGTCGATCCGCGTGGCGCCGCGCTTCACGCGGCGGCGCACCACGTCGATGTCCAGATCGCCGACCGTCAGGCGTTCGGTCTCGCGCGGCGGCCCGCGACGCGCGAGCGTGCGGATGCGGGCGAGCAGTTCGACGAACGCGAACGGTTTCACGAGATAGTCGTCGGCGCCGAGTTCGAGCCCGTGCACGCGGTCCTGCACGTCGTCGCGCGCGGTCAGGAACAGCACCGGCGTCGTGTGCGTGTCGCGCAGCCGCTTGAGCACGCCCCAGCCGTCGAGCACGGGCAGCATCACGTCGAGCACGATCACGTCGTAACGCTCTTCCTGCGCGAGCGTCAGCCCCTCGCCGCCGTCCTTCGCGAGATCGACGCTGAAGCCCGATTCCTCGAGCCCCTTCTTCAGGTACGCGCCCGTCTTCGGTTCGTCTTCGACTATCAGGATGCGCATGGCCGGCTCCGTCGCTTGCATGGGGACATCGGGCGATGTTACCCGGAAACGGCGACGCGGCCGCTCACCGTGCAGGCGCGAACGACGTAGATGACAAAACGGTAATCGGCCGGTCATCCTGGCGTACGGCCGCGAAGCGCGCGACATGGCTCGCATCGCGCCGCGCAACGAAAATCCGAGAACGCGGCATCGTTCGCGTAACGACTCCCAGCGCTCCCCCGATGAATCCGAACCCGCTCCAACGCGGCGGAACGAGCCATTCGTCCGGCCGGATGCCCGCCCCCACAAGTGACCCTTCTAACATCATAGGATTGCATTTTCACATTTAATGTGATTTTATTATCACACTCACGAGCCGCCGCCGACCACGCGCGCGCGGCGCACCCCATACCAAGGAAGAGACGCAGATGGAGACGATCGCCGTCATCGGCAGCAACATGGTCGACCTCGTGACCTATGTCGCGCGCATGCCCGCCCGGGGCGAAACGCTCGAGGCGCCGAACTTCGAGCTCGGCTGCGGCGGCAAGGGCGCGAACCAGGCCGTCGCGGCCGCGCGCCTCGGCGCGCGCGTCGTGATGGTCACGAAGGTCGGCGACGACGTGTTCGCCGACACCACGATCCGCAACTTCGAGCGCGAAGGCATCGACACCACGCACGTGCGCAAGGTCGCCGGCGTGCCCAGCGGCGTCGCGCCGATCTTCGTCGAGCCCGATTCGAGCAACAGCATCCTGATCGTCAAAGGCGCGAACCGCCATCTGCAACCGGCCGACATCGATGCGGCCGCGCCGATGCTCGCCGACTGCGCGCTGATCGTGCTGCAACTCGAAATCGAGCTCGACACCGTCTATCACGCGATCGAATTCGGCGCACGGCACGGCATTCCCGTGTTGCTGAACCCGGCCCCGGCCGTCGCCGACCTCGATTTCGAGCGCATCCGTTCCGTCGAATTCTTCGTGCCGAACGAGACCGAGCTCGCAATCGTGTCGGGCATGCCGGTCGATTCGCGCGACAGCGCGACCCGTGCTGCCGAAGCGCTGGTCGCGCGCGGGCTCAAGCACGTGCTCGTCACGCTCGGCGACAAGGGTTCGCTGCTGGTGTCGCGCGACGGCGCGCGCCACGTGCCGGGCGTGCCGGTCGACGCGCGCGATACGACGGGCGCCGGCGATGCGTATATCGGCTGCTTCGCGCGCTGCTATGCCGCGTCGCGCGACGCCGTCGACGCGATGCGTTACGCGTCCGCCTACGCCGCGCATTCGGTCACGGGCCTCGGCACGCAGAAGTCGTACGCCGACGCCGCGACGTTCGAACGCTTCCTCCGCGACGCCGGCTTCTGACCGGCGCCTTCATCGACGAGACATTGGGAAGGAGACACCCATGAGCCGCACCCGGATCGAACACACGCCCGACGGCTATTACCTGAATCGCACGCCGCTCTTCGCGTTTACGCTGCTGTGCTGCCTGTTCGCGCTGTGGGGCACGGCCGCGAACCTGAACGACGTGCTGATCGCGCAGTTCAAGAAATCGTTCTTCCTGTCCGATTTCGAATCGGCGTTCGTGCAGTCGGCGTTCTATCTCGGCTACTTCTTCCTCGCGATTCCGGCCGCGACCGTCGTGAAGAAGTTCAGCTACAAGACGACGATCCTCGTCGGCCTGCTGCTCTACACGACCGGCTGCCTGCTGTTCTTCCCGGCCGCGTCGATGGCGAAGTACGGGATGTTCCTCGTCGCGCTGTTCGTGATCGCCGCGGGCCTGTCGTTCCTCGAAACGGCGTCGAACTCGTATTCGACGCTGATGGGCCCGCGCGACACCAGCACGCGGCGGCTGAACATCTCGCAGACGTTCTATCCGTTCGGCGCGATGGCCGGCGTCTACATGGGCAGCTTCCTGATCTTCAAGGAAGGGGACGCGTCGCATGCGCAGCTCGCGGCGATGTCGGCCGCCGAAGCCCACACGCACCAGCTCGCGATGATTCAGGCCACGCTCGAACCGTACAAGTGGCTGATCGTCGTGCTCGCCGCCGTGTTCGTCGTGTTCGCACTCACGCCGTACCCGGCGTGCAAGGGCAACGGCGCGAGCACGGTCACGCACCGGATCGACGCGCGCGGCACGCTCGCGCGGCTGTTCGGCAACCGGCGCTTCGTCGCGGGCGTGGTCGCGCAATTCCTGTACGTCGGCGCGCAGGTCGGCGTGTGGAGCTTCACGATCCGGCTCGCGATGCAGATCGGCGGCCTCACCGAGCGCGGCGCGTCGCGCTACCTGCTCGCGACCTTCTTCGCGTTCTTCGTCGGCAAGCTGGTCGCGACACTCGTGATGAAGCGCGTCGGCCCGGCCAAGGTGCTGATCGTCTACGGCATCCTGTGCATCGCGCTGCTTGCATACACGATCAGCGTGCACAACATCACGGCCGTGTATGCAGCCGTGTGCGTGAGCATCTTCCTCGGCCCGTGCTGGCCGACAATCTACGGGCTGACGATCGACGGCCTCGGCAAGGACACCGAATACGGCGGCTCGATCCTCGTGATGAGCATCGTCGGCGGCGCGGTCGTGCCGCTGATCCAGGGGCTGATCTCCGATCACACGGGCGGCAACATGCAGCTCGCGTTCGTCGTGCCGCTCGCATGCTTCGTCGTGATCGTCTACTACGGCTTCTACTGCCTGCGTCATCTGCCGGCGGCAACGCCCGACGCAGCGGCCGACGGGCCCGCGTCCGCGCGCTACGCCGCGACGCGCCGCACGTCGGGAGCCTGACCATGCGCGGCGAGATCGAACTGCGGCGCGACGACTTCCGCGAAGCACCGCGCACGCTGTATCGCACCGACGGCATCACCGTCACCGCGTTCGCGTATCCGTCCGGCGTCGAGGCGCTGAAGCTCGAGAACCGCCGCGGCCATCTCGTCGTGCTGCCGTATCTCGGCCAGATGATCTGGGCCGCCGAATTCGACGGCCGCGACCTGACGATGAAGCACATGTTCCGGCAGCCGAGGCGCGCGACGTCGATCGTCGATACCTACGGCTGCTTCATGTTCCACAGCGGGCTGCTGCGCAACGGCTGCCCGGGGCCGGACGACACGCACGCGCTGCACGGCGAGATGCCGTGCGCGCCGATGGATCGCGCGAGCCTGATCGTCGGCACGGATGCGCGCGGCGCCATGGTCGAAGTGACGGGAGAATACGAGTACGTGCAGGGCTTCGGCAGCCACTACGTCGCGCGTCCGTCGGTGCGAGTGACGGAGCACGATGCGCGGATGACGATCGCGATGGACGTGACGAATCTCGGCGGCGCGCCGATGGACCTGATGTACATGGCCCACCTGAATTACGCGTACGTGCCGGGCGGCCGCTTCGTGCAATCGCTCCCGCACGGCGGCATGCGGCTGCGCGACAGCGTGCCCGCGCACGTGAAGCCGACCGCTGCGTGGCGCGACTACACGGCCACGCTCGCGCGCGAACCGGCGCGGCTCGCGACGCTCGATGCGCCCGCGCTGTACGACCCGGAGATCGTGTTGTTCATGAACGACGTGCAAGCGGATGCCGACGGCGTCGCGCATTTCCGGCTCGCGCATCCGGACGGCGGCGCGTTCCACACCGCGTACCGCCCCGCGCAATTCCCGCATGCGACGCGCTGGATCCTGCACAACGCGGATCAGCAGGTCGCCGCGTTCGCGCTGCCGTCGACCTGCGAGCCGGAAGGTAACGAAGCCGAACGCCGCAAGGGTCACGTCGCGGCGCTGGCGCCGGGTGCGTCGCGCCGCTTCGAGGTGGTCACCGGCTACTTGAGCGCGGCGGAAGCGCGCGATGCCTGACGCGATGAATAGCGCGACGCCCGGCGCGCTGCACGCGCGCGCCGCATCAGGTCACGAGCGCGATCCCGTGTTCGCGGATCGCGGTTTCGTAGCGGCGGCTCAGTTGCCCGTCGGAGATCACGTAGTTGAAATCGGTCAGTTCGGCGAAATAGGCCGCGCGCACTTCGTCGAACTTCGTGTGATCGACCAGCAGGAAGCGGTTCTGCGCGCGCGCCATCACCTTCTTCTTCGCATCGACTTCGTGGAAGTTGAAGCACGTGACGCCGCAGCGATCGCTCACGCCGGCCGCCGAGATGAACGCCTTCGACACGCGCACCGAATCGAGGATGCCCGTTTCGGCGACCGATTCGAACACCATGTTCTGGCGGTGATACGCGCCGCCGCACAGGATCACGTTGCAATGCGGCTTTTGCTGCAGCTTCGCGAACACGTTCAACGAATTGCAGACCGCCGTGAATTCGAGGTCGTCCGGAATGAAATCGACGACGAACGGCGTGGTCGACCCGCAGTCGACGAAGATCGTGTCGCCGGTCGTCACGAACTGCGCGGCCAGCTTGCCGATGCGGCGCTTTTCCTCGGTCTGCCGGTTGTTCTCGGCGCTGATCAGGTATTCGCCGATGTCGCTGCGCTGCGCGGCGAAATGGCGCGTCACGTAGCCGCCGATCAGGCTGAGGCCATGCGGGTTGTCCGCGAGATCGCGGCGGATCGTCATTTCGGACACGCCGAACAGCTCGGCGACTTCCCGCAGATGAATCGCGTTCTGCCCTTGCAGCACGTTCATCAATGTCTTGATCCGTTCGCCCTTCTTTGTTTCCATGCCTGTATCCTGCGTGCCCGTCGCGTGAGTCGCTCGTCGTGCCGGGCGCGCAGGCCCGGCCGGAATGTCGTATTTGTAACAAACCGATGTGAAAACATCAACTTTCCGTGTGCCCTTTCCGCACACGATCCGTGGAGTCCTGACACATGCCGCTTTCCAACGCCCAACTCGCCCAAACCATCGATCACACGCTGCTTGCGCCCGACGCGAGCGACGCGCAGATCCGCGAACTCTGCCGCCAGGCGGCCGAGCATCGCTTTTACTCGGTCTGCGTGAATTCGGCGAACGTGCCGCTTGCCGCGCGCGAGCTGGCCGATACCGGCGTGCTCGTCTGTGCCGTGGTCGGCTTTCCGCTCGGCGCGGGGCTGTCCGCCGCGAAGGCATTCGAAGCCACCGCCGCGATCGCGGCGGGCGCCAGCGAGATCGACATGGTGATCAACATCGGCGCGCTGAAAAGCGGCCGCGCCGACGACGTGAAGGCCGACATCGACGCCGTGCACCGCGCCTGCGGCACGGTGCCGCTCAAGGTGATCCTCGAAACGGGATTGTTGACCGACGACGAGAAGGTGCGCGTGTGCGAGATGTGCCGCGATCTCGGCGTCGCGTTCGTGAAGACGTCGACCGGGTTCGGCCATGGCGGCGCGACGCTCGCGGATGTCGCGCTGATGCGCCGCACGGTCGGGCCGACGCTCGGCGTGAAGGCGTCGGGCGGCGTGCGCGACCGCGCGGCCGCGCTCGCGATGCTCGAGGCCGGCGCAACCCGGCTCGGCACGAGTTCGGGGGTGGCGATCGTCACGGATCAGGGCGGCGGCGGGTCGGGGTACTGATGCGCGAACGGCCGGCCTTCGCGCACGTGCATCACGCGTCAAGACCGGCCGTCGAAATACCTCGCGCGAGCCGGACCGTGCGGCGTCGCCCTTGTCGTACGACTCGTCGGACTGCTCCGCCGTCGGCAATCAACGTAAGATATCGAACAGAAGCGTCCCGCGCGAAAATACGAAAATCGACAAGTCAGAGGCCGTCTGCATCGCTTCGCGATCCGTGAACTCATCGTCAGGGCTCCAATGCAAGCCAATCTTCGGTCCCGGTTCCATCACGACGGCTTTGCGGTCATCAACGGGCTGATCGACATCTCGGAGATCGAAGACTTGCGCGAAATCGGCCATCGTCTGCTCGGCAGCCGCACGGGCTACGCCGAGGGCCTGATGTTCGATTTCTATCCCGAGTCGAACGGGCGCGATTTCGACCCTCAACTTCTCCAACTCCACTGGGCATCCTATTTCGAGCGTCGGCTATCGAGGCTCCGTATCCGCCGCGCCGCGTTCGATATCGCCAAGACGCTGCTCGGCCCGAACGTTCGTTTCGCCGGCGACAGTTTTTTCCTGAAGCAGTCGCATACGGACACCGTGACGCCGTGGCATCAGGACGACGCATTTACCGACGCGCGCATCGACCATCGCGAAGTCAACTTCTGGATTCCGTTACAAGCCGTGTCGATCGATAACGGGTGCATGCAGTTCATCCCCGGGTCGCATCTGTACGACGTCCTTCCGCATGCACCGCTCGGGGGCGACGTGACGGCCCATGGACTCGAGTGTGTCGGCGGATTCGATCCGGCTCGCGCCGTGGCGTGTCCGTTGATGCCGGGAGACTGCACCGTGCATGCGGGGCGCACGCTGCATGCCGCGGGGGCAAACTTCTCGGACCAGCCGCGGTACGCGTATGCGCTCAATTTCCGGTTACCGCGACGGCGCTCGGGTATGGCGACGAACTTTCCGTGGCACGACACGTGGCGACCCTCGCGCATCGAGCGCTCGCGGGTGTCCCGGGGTCTACGTGGGTGCTGGCCGTATCTTCGACGCGAGCTGTACACCTTCGACTTCCGCAATCCGTTCGAGTGGCAACTCGCGGGCGGCAGGATCGCGCGTTGGTTGAACGTGTCGCGGCAACGGAGGCACGAACCCGAGCCGGAGTGAATCGTCGGCCACAGCAGCCACTGCGCGTTCTCCGCGATGTTCAAGCGGCACTTCGGGATGTCGCCGTCGGCGTTTTATGCGTAACGGCGGCGCGACCGCTACCGCGCCGCAATCGCCACGATGAAGCAGGCGCACGCGGCCGCCGACGCCACCGTGCGCACGTGATTCCACCTCGTCCAGTCGTGCAGGTAGCGCGCCCACAGCGCCGCGCCGTGCGTCGTGGCCGGATCGGCCGCGGCGAGCGCATCGTTGAGCGGCACGTTGACGGCCATCGTCACCGCGAACATGCCGAACACGTACAGCACGCCGCCGGCGAGCGCCGCCATCGCGCCCGGCGAGTCGCGATCGAACAGCGCGATCACGACGAGCGCGAGCGCCATCAGCGTCGTGCCGAGGAACAGCGGCATGAACGACGAACGCACGATGTCGACGTTGATCGCGTTCATCGCGGCCGCGCCGGCCGGCGGCGCGAGCCGCCCGAGCGACGTCATCACGAACGCCGAAAATGCGAAGTACACGCCGGCCATCAGCCCGCAGCCAACGGCGGAACCCCACAACAACGCCGAAGTCACGAACGCGATCATGGTCGGGCGTTCCACACGCCGGTCGCGGCGGCCGCATGCGCATAGTCGGCGAAATCGCGCGCCGGGCGACCGAGCGTGGCCTCGACGCCCTGTGTCACCGCGCTGTTGCGCCCGTCGAGCACCACGTCGAACAGGTCGTCGAGCAGCGCGACGACCGGTGCCGGTACGCCGACCTCACGCAGCCCCGCGACGAACGCATCGTGCGCAATCTCGCGATAGGCGATCGGCCGCCCGGCAGCCCGTGCGATTTCGCCGACCGCTTCGGCGAACGTCAGTGCGCGCGGGCCCGTGACCTCGATCACGCGGTCCGCGAACCGCGCATCGGTGAGCGCAGCCACGGCCACGTCCGCGATGTCGTCCGCATCGACGAACGGCTCGGGCACCGCGCCGGCCGGCAACGCGACTTCGCCGGCCAGCACGCCGTCGAGCAGATAGCCTTCGGAGAAGTTCTGGTTGAACCAGCTTGCACGCACGACACCCCAGCCTACGCCCGACGCCTGCAGCGCGGCCTCGGCGGCCTGCGCACGCGGCTCGCCGCGCCCGGACAGCAGCACCACGCGCTCGACGCCGCGCTCCCGCGCGAGCCGCGCAAATCCGGCGATCGCGTCCACCGCGCCTTCGACGGCCAGATCGGGCTGGTAGGTCACATAAGCGGCCGACACGCCATCGAGCGCGGCCGGCCAGGTTTCGGGCGCCGTCCAGTCGAAGCGGACCGCCGACGTGCGCGACACCGGTCGCGTCGCGAGGCCGCGCATGCGCAGCCGGGCATCGACGCGGGCGCCCGTCTTGCCCGAACCGCCGACGATGAGGATGGGAAGTGCCGACATGCGCGTCTCCTTCATGGAAAAAACACGAGAATGTCTCGCGTTTTAAAAACACGATAGACTCTCGCATTAATAACGTCAAGTTTTTCGGGAGGCGGCATGGGCCGGCAAAAATCGGGGCAGAGCGACGAGCCCGCCGCGGCGGCGGACGCGCCGGCGCGTGCGCGGCTGGTACCGACGCAGCAGCGCAGCCGCGAGCGGTTCGAGCGCATCCTTGCATGCGCATCGGAAGTGATGATCGAGAAAGGCTGCGACGCGTTCCGGATGAGCGACATCGTCGAACGCACGGGCATTTCGTTCGGGTCGCTGTATCAGTACTTTCCGGACAAGACGGCCGTGATCGGCACGCTCGCGGAGCGCTACAACGAGGTTGGCCACGACTGCGTGCGGCGCGATCTCGCCACGATGAAGACGCTCGACGATCTGCACGGCACGCTTGCACGCATCACGGACAGCTATTACCGGATGTTCGTCGACGAGCCGCTGATGCGCGACATCTGGCGCGCGACGCAGGCCGATCGCGCGCTGCAGGAACTGGATCGCGCGGACGGCGAATTCCTGGCCGGACTGTTCGCGAATGCGCTGGCAGACGTCGCGCCCGACACGACCCGCGTGCAACGCAGCGCATTCGCGGAACTGATGATGATCCAGATCGCGGCGGCCGTGCGCCATGCGATCACGCTGCCGCCGAAGGCGGCGCGGCAGCTTCTGGCGATGTTCAAGCGCGCGCTGCCGCGCGACCTGTCGATACTCGACGCGTAATCTCGCCGTGCGCGCCGCTCAATGCACACGGCCGCCCGAAGGCGGCCGCGCGAAGAGGCACCGATGCGCCGCTTACTTGCCGTAGTCGTACACCCCACGCCCCGTCTTCCGCCCGAGCCGCCCCGCCGACACCATCTCGCGCAGCAGCGGGCACGCACGATACTTCGGATCCCCGAAGTCCTTCAGGAATACGTCCATCACCGCGAGGCACACGTCGAGCCCGACGAGGTCGGCCAGCGCGAGCGGCCCGATCGGGTGGTTCGCGCCGAGCTTCATCCCCGCGTCGATCTCCTCGGCCGACGCGATGCCTTCGGCCAGCACGAAGAACGCTTCGTTGATCATCGGCACCAGGATCCGGTTCACGACGAAGCCCGGCGAATTGCGCACGCCGATCGGCGATTTGTCGAAACGCTCGGTCAGCGCGCGCACGGCCGACGCGGTCGCGTCGCTCGTCTGCAGCCCGCGGATGATCTCGACGAGCGGCATCAGCGGCACCGGGTTGAAGAAATGCATGCCGAGGAAACGCGACGGATCGGCGAGCGGCGCCGCGAGCGCGGTGATCGAGATCGACGACGTGTTGGTCGCGATGATCGCGTCCGGGCGCGCGACGGCCTCGATCTGCTTCAGGATGCGGCCCTTCAGCTCGACGTTCTCGGTCGCCGCTTCGATGACGATGTCGACCGCCGCGAGCTTCGCGTAGTCGGTCGACGTCGCGATGCGCGCGAGCGCCGCATCGCGTGCGGCCGCGTCGAGCTTGTCCTTCGACACGAGTCGCTCGAGGCTGCCCTTCAGCGTCGCGAGACCCTTGTCGAGCGCGGCGTCGCTGACATCGATCATCACGACGTTCAGTCCTGCAACGGCGGCGGTTTGCGCAATGCCGTTGCCCATGGTTCCGGCGCCTACGACGCCGACGGTTTCGATGGCCATGAAATGTCCTGTGTATTCGGATGCCGAGCGGTCGATTATCAGATGTTCTCGAAGATCGCGGCAATCCCCTGGCCGCCGCCGATACACATCGTCACGAGCGCGTAACGGCCGCCGATACGCTTCAGTTCGTACAGCGCCTTCACCGTGATCAGCGCGCCGGTCGCGCCGATCGGGTGACCGAGCGAGATGCCCGAGCCGTTCGGGTTGACCTTCGCGGGATCGAGGCCGAGCTCCTGCGTGACCGCGCAGGCCTGTGCGGCGAACGCCTCGTTGGCTTCGATCACGTCGAGATCGGCGATCGTCAGGCCCGCGCGTTCAAGCGCCTTCTGCGTGGCCGGCACCGGACCGATGCCCATGTACGCCGGATCGACGCCCGCGTGCGCATACGACACGAGACGCGCGAGCGGCTTCACGCCCTGCGCGCGCGCGGCGTCCGCGCTCATCATCAGCACGGCGGCGGCCGCATCGTTGATGCCCGATGCGTTGCCGGCCGTCACGGTGCCGTTCTCCTTCACGAACACAGGCTTGAGCTTCGTGAAATCGTCCGCGCTCGCGTCGTGCCGCACGTGCTCGTCGGTGTCGAACGCGACTTCGCCCTTCTTCGTGCGGATCGAGATCGGCAGGATCTGATCCTTGAAGCGCCCTTCCGCGATCGCGCGCGCCGCGCGACGATGCGACTCGAGCGCCAGCGCATCCTGCGCGTCACGCGAGATGTCGTACTTGCGTGCGACGTTCTCGGCCGTCACGCCCATGTGGATCGTCTGGAACGGGTCGTGCAGCGCGCCGAGCATCATGTCGACGAGTTTCGCATCGCCCATGCGCTGGCCGAAACGCGCGGCCGGCACGGTGTACGGCGCGCGGCTCATGCTCTCCGAACCGCCGCCGATCGCGACGTCGGCGTCGCCGAGCATGATCGTCTGCGCGGCCGACACGATCGCCTGCAGGCCCGAGCCGCACAGGCGGTTCACGGTGAGCGCCGGCGTGTGCTGCGCGACGCCGCCGTTGATCGCCGCGACGCGCGCGAGATACATGTCCTTCGGCTCGGTGTTCACGACGTGGCCGAACACGACATGCCCGACCGCGTCGCCCGGCACGCTCGCGCGCGCCAGCACTTCGGCGACGACCTTCGCGCCGAGGTCGGTCGGCGAGAAATCCTTCAGGCTCCCGCCGAAATCGCCGATCGCGGTACGGACACCGCTCACCACCACGACTTCCTTCGCTGCATTGCTCATCGTCTCACTCCGGTTCGTTCGCGCCCGCGGGGCGCGGGGATGCGTTGCGTTACATGTTCGGGTAATTCGGCCCGCCGCCGCCTTCGGGCGTGACCCACACGATGTTCTGCGTCGGGTCCTTGATGT
>NZ_LOVM01000015.1:0-4788 GCF_001523445.1 Burkholderia sp. ABCPW 11
TCGACGGGTCTGTCGTCGGCTAATAGCTCGATCACGTCGCTGTCGACTTCGACCTCGACGGGTCTGTCGTCGGCTAACAGCTCGATCACGTCGTTGTCGACTTCGACTTCGACCGGCATCAATTCGCTGTCCACCGGACTGAGCAGTACGAACAGCTCGGTGTCGTCGCTGTCCACGTCGACCTCGACGGGCCTGTCCACGGCTAATAGCTCGGTTGCCTCGCTGTCGACTTCAACTTCAGCGCGCATGAATTCGCTTTCGACCGGCCTAAGCTCGACCAATAGCTCGCTGACGTCTTTGTCCACGTCGGTATCGACCCAGATCAATGCCGGAAATACGCATTACTACAGCGTTAACGACAACGGTACGCAGCAGCGCAACTACGACAACAAAGGCGCGGTAGGCATTAATTCGCTCGCAGCAGGCGTCAACGCGATGGCGGCAGGCGTAAGCAGCGTCGCGGTCGGCGACGGTTCGAGCGCATGGGCGGACGGCGCGGTCGCAATCGGCCAGAGTGCCTTGGCAACGAGTGGCAAGGCGGTTTCGATCGGCTCCGGCAACATGGCGGTCGGCAACGGTGCAACATCACTGGGCAACGCAAACACCGCAACAGGCACGAGTGCACTCGCTCTCGGCACGTCGAACCAAGCCATCGCGGACAATACGATCGCGATGGGCATCCAGGCGACGGCCAGCGCCAACGGTGCCCAAGCCTACGGATTAGGCGCGACGGCCAGCGCGGCCAACGCGCTAGCCCTCGGCTCGAATGGTACTGCGAACGTCGCAAACTCGATCGCGCTTGGCGCGGGCTCGGTCACGAGCAACGCGGTCGGCGTGTCGACAGTCACGGTCGGCGGTACCACGTACCCCGTATTCGGTGCCAATCCCATCGGCGTCCTCAGCATCGGGTCGCCTGGTCAGGAACGCCAGATTACGAACGTCGCCGCTGGTCGCGTTAACAGCAATAGCACGGACGCCATTAACGGCAGTCAGCTCAACGCGACGAACCTGGCCGTCAACTCATTGTCAACGTCGATCGTATCGAACATCGTCTCATTGTCGACCGGCATCGGCTCGCTGTCTACCGGTCTGAGCTCAACCAACAGCAATCTGGTGGCACTGTCCACGTCTACTTCGACGTCAATCAACTCATTGTCGACCGGCCTGAGCGCGACCAACAGCAACGTGTCGTCATTGTCCACGTCGACGTCAACCAGTATCGGCTCGCTGTCGACCGGCCTGAGTTCGACCAACAGCAGCGTGGCCTCGTTGTCGGCCGGCGTGACGAACATAAACGAGTCTCTTAACTCGTTGTCGACGACGATCAACAACAACAAGATCCGTTCGGCCAGCAACAACGGCGTCGGCACCGACATGAACGGTACAGGCAGCGACGCGCCGAAAGTAACCGCCGGCTCGAATTCGGTGGCGATCGGAGCGAATTCGACGGATGGCGGACGTACGAACGTGGTCTCGGTGGGCAACGATTCGCAGCAGCGTCAGATCACGAACGTAGCACCGGGTACGCAAGGCACCGACGCTGTAAATTTGAACCAGCTAAATGAATCGATCTCACAGTCAAATTACTATGCCGATCAGAGAATTGGTGAGCTTTCCACCCAAGTAAATCAGGTTGCGAAGGCCGCCTATGCCGGTGTGGCAGCTGCAACGGCGCTGACGATGATTCCAGATGTAGACCTCGGGAAAACGATCGCGGTGGGTATTGGTACCGGCGCATATAAGGGAGAGAAGGCGGTCGCTATCGGCGCGTCTATTCGTTTTACACAAAACGTCAAGGGAAAGCTCGGTGCCGGTTATAGCTCGCAAGGTACAACGGTTGGAGTAGGCGCTGCCTATCAGTGGTAACGTAGCCAGTTCGACCGAGCGCAAGCGCGCTCGGTCCATCACTATACCCAGAATTTCTTCGCGACTTATTCGCTAGATCATCGATCAGCACCTTCACAGACGGACTAATCGCTTGAACTTGCAGAAAGTGGCAATGTCGACCGGAACGTTGTGGCGACCGCATCGGATAATCTGGCGTTACCCATCATAGTATGACGTTTCACTGTCTGTAGGAGAGGCAATTCACTTTATGAAATGATAAAAATAATTTCTCTGATTAGGTGCAGGTATCAGTTGAATGCAAAGTATCGCAATGGAGATGAATTGGTGTTCCTTGTATTGCGCGCCGATCGCATGCAATGTTGTCGCGGCGCAAAGGGATAATCAACGCTCTAGTCGCAAAATCTTAGGGCGCGTGCTCTTAATTGCTAGACTGCGCGGCAATATTATGTGCCAAAGATATTGATGGGGATTTTGATAAACAATGAGCACGGCCGGGGGGGTAAAACGAATTCAAGGTGGTATGGAAAGGTCATCGCGAGGGTAAAGCTTTATGGAAAGCTATTTTTCTCTTATTGAGAAGTACCGGCGACTACAGGTTGAAATATCTGCAGCGTACAAGCGAGAACGTCTCGACGCTATTACCTACATTGTGCAAAAAATGGCAGTCTTTAATATATCTATTGAGGAAGTGCGGCATGCGAAATCTCTGCATAGGAGAACGATTCGTCCGCAAACAGGTCGATCTAGCGACAAAAAATATAGTCCAAAGTACTTTGACCCAAGCACAGGGCGCACGTGGTCCGGAAGGGGGCGGCGGCCGAACTGGTTGGCAGGAAGAGACCCCCATGATTTTCTTATTGAATCCGATGATTCAATTTCTGTAGATGAAAAAGGGAACTCTGCCGCTTGACTTGTCACCGATGCCGAGTGGCGACTCGAGGCCCAGTTCGAGAACGGTCGCTTCTGTTAGTTCGACGAGTCGACTTTACCGTGTCCGTTGGTTGTAAGAGGGGTATCAGGATTCCCGTGTTCAAGGCAGGCGGAGCAATTACACGGAAGGAAGAAGGAACCGATTTGCAAAAAAGATTGCGAACTCAGGTCGGACGGAATTCGTGGCGGGCAGGTCAAGCGCGTGCCACGCCGAGAACTTCGGAGGCCATCTTCGCCGGTTGTTCTCTGGCAACAAAGCGAGTACGCAACCTCGTCTTTTGAGCGGCCCCATTTCATGGATAATTTGAGGGTTTCTACTCCAGCGTCTTCTATTGCTCGCGTCATTCGTATACCTGGTTGGCGTTGACGCTGTGCCAACGCGCCGCGGCTGACATCAATACTCCCGGCTCAAGTGCTTCCGTAAGCGCCCGAGCAGTACCGTAGTGCAGGTTGTTGACCGCGGAGCTCTGCGACGCTATCGGATGGGCTCGACGCGAACAGTAGGCGGCAGCGATGATGCGACGTTCCGCGGGAGCAGTTCGTCGACGCGGGTAGCCGGATAGTCGGCGATGCGCTCGAGCACGTAGGCGAGATACGCCTCGGGATCGAGGCCGTTCAAGCGCGCCGTGCCAATCAGGCTATATATCGCGGCGGCACGTTCGCCACCGGAGTCGGCGCTGGCGAACAAGTAATTCCGTCGTATGCGAAGGTACGGCGATTGGCCGCTTCAAGGTCAGCCGCTTGATGGAACAGCTGGGGTTGATTTGCAAGCAACCCGGCAGTCATGCGTACAAACAGGCGACGGTTGAGCGGATCGATATTCCGAACCATCTCAACCGTCAGTTTGAGGTTGGTGCGCCGAATCAGGTCTGGTGCGGCGACATCACGTATGTCTGGGCACAAGGCCGTTGGCATTATCTGGCGGTCGTGCTCGACCTGTTCACGCGGCGAGTTGTCGGTTGGGCTTTCTCGACACGCCCGGACGCCGATTTGGTCGTGCGGGCGTTGGAAATGGCCTACGAGCAACGAGGCCGACCGCAAGGGTTGTTGTTTCACTCGGACCAAGGCTTACAGGGCGGAATCAACCGGTCGTCGCAACACCTTAATCCAGGAGGTGTTTCATGGGTCGTCCATCGAAGTGGATACAACAGTTGACGAGGCGAGGAGCGATGCGCTCGCCAGGTGCACCATCGCTTCGGCACGAGGTTGAGCGCCAGTTTTGGGAGCAGGTTGCGACCGGAATCACAAGCGAGAAGGCTGCTGCGGCAGTTGGAGTGTCCCAGGCGGCAGGGACACGCTGGTTTCGCGAGCGTGGCGGTATGCCGTTGTTCATGGCAAGTCCAATATCCGGCAGGTACTTATCGTTTGCTGAGCGTGAAGAGATAGGATTACTCTCAGCCGAAGGCGCCGGCGTACGTGAGATCGCTCGCCGTATTGGCCGCAGCGCGTCAACGGTCTCACGAGAGCTCCAGCGTAATGCTGCGACTCGTAGTGGCCGCCTCGATTATCGTGCATCAGTTGCGCAGTGGAAGGCGGAATTGTTTGCCAGGCGGCCGAAACCAGCAAAGCTTGCGACAAACCCGAGGCTGCACCGCTATGTGCAAGAGCGCCTGGAAGGCCACGTTCACAACGCTAAAGGACGTAAGGTTGCAGGGCCTAGTCAGGCGGCGTTCATCGGGCGGAATAAACCAGAACGCAGTGATCGCAAATGGGTCAATGGCTGGTCGCCGGAACAGATTGCCAATCGATTAAAAGTCGACTTTCCAGATGACGAAACCATGCGCATCTCTCACGAAGCCATCTATCAGGCGCTTTACATTCAAGGGCGTGGTGCGCTCAAGCGCGAACTGGTGACCTATCTGCGCACCGGGCGAGCACTGAGAGTGCCAAGGGCCAGGGCGCAAGCCAAGGCGTGGGCGCATGTCAGCGAAGATGATCTGCTCTAGAAATCCTGGACACAAATGAGTGTTAGTGTTTCGGAGGCAATTTTCCCAATAGGAACGGGAGGTT
>NZ_LOVM01000016.1:0-4050 GCF_001523445.1 Burkholderia sp. ABCPW 11
GCGCCTGCCTTGGCCAGCTCCAGCGCGATTTCCTTGCCGATGCCGCTCGCGGCGCCCGTGACGACTGCGGTCTTGCCGCTCAGATCTGCTGCCATGTCCGTCTCCTCCCGTTGTCGGATCGATAAAACACGCGCCCGCCGTATCCGCGCTCATCGCGAAATCGTATCGGCGTGCCAGCCGTCATTGTGCACGATCGGCCCCGCCGTTCGCGCGCAAAACGTCTAAGCTTAAGGTCGATTCCGTTCGACAGGAGGTTCTCATGCACTATCGACGGCTAGGCCGCTCCGGCCTGCAGATCAGCGAGCTTTCCCTCGGTTCGTGGGTGACGTACGGCAATCAGGTCGACCAGCGGGTCGCGCGCGAATGCCTCGCCGCGGCCCGCGATGCGGGCGTCAATTTCTTCGACAACGCCGAAGTCTACGCCGGCGGCAAGTCCGAGGAAATCATGGGCCACGCGCTCAAGTCGCTCGACTGGCCGCGCATCAGCTATATCGTGTCCACGAAGTTCTTCTGGGGGCTCGCGGAAGCCCCGAACCAGTACCACACGCTGAACCGGAAATACCTGCTGAACGCGATCGACGGCTCGCTGCGCCGGCTGCAGCTCGACTATGTCGACCTCGTCTATTGCCATCGGCCCGATCCGCATACGCCGATCGAGGAAACCGTGTGGGCGATGAGCGACATGATCGTGCGCGGCAAGGCGCTGTACTGGGGCACGTCGGAATGGAGCGCCGACGAGATCCGCGCGGCGTGCGAGATCGCCGAGCGGCATCATCTGCACAAGCCGGTCGTCGAGCAGCCGCAGTACAACCTGTTCCACCGTACCCGGGTCGAACAGGAATATGCGCGGCTCTACGACGATTACGGTCTCGGCCTCACGACCTGGAGCCCGCTGGCGTCGGGACTGCTCACCGGCAAGTACCGCAACGGCGTGCCGGCCGGCAGCCGTGCGCAGTTGCAGGGCTACGACTGGATGCGCGAACGCCTGACCGATCGAGGCGCCAACGACATCGTCGAACGGCTCGGTGAGATTGCAGCCGAACTCGGCTGCAGTACCGGCCAATTGGCAATCGCATGGGTGCTCGCGAATCCGCGCGTGAGTTCGGTCATCACGGGCGCATCACGGGTGGACCAGATCGGCGACAACATGCGCGCGCTCGACGTTGCCGCGAGGCTGACGCCGGATGTGAAGCAACGCATCGAGGCGGTGGTCGGCGACGCATACGAGTAAGGCGACTCACGGCCACTCGCGTACAATACGCGGCCTCGGCGCCCGGCCCGACGGCCGCGCGCGATCCGCTTTCATCGATTCACCTTTCGTTTCAGGCAGCCCGCCATGCTCAGTTATCGTCACGGTTTTCACGCAGGCAACCACGCGGACGTGCTCAAGCACGCCGTCGTCGTCCAGCTGCTGCGCTACCTGAACAAGAAAGACAAATCGTACTGGTACATCGATACGCACGCAGGTGCCGGCGTGTACTCGCTGCGCGACGGTTATGCAGCGAAGACGTCGGAATTCGATACCGGCATCGGCCGGCTGTGGAACGAAAAGAACCTGCCTGAGGCGCTGGGCGACTACGTGGATGAAGTCCGCGCGCTGAACGCCGACGGCGAACTGCACTTCTATCCCGGCTCCCCGTACATCGCATGGCGGTCGATGCGCGAGCAGGATCGGATGCGCCTGTTCGAAATGCACACGACGGAAATCGATGTGCTGCGCCACAATTTCCGCGACGCGGGGCGACGCGCGATGATCTTCGCCGGCGACGGCTTCGAAGGTATCAAGGCGCTGCTGCCGCCGCCGCCGCGACGTGCACTCGTACTGATCGATCCGTCCTACGAGGACAAGAAGGATTACGCCCGCGTGGTGAGTTGCATGACGGAATGCCTGAAGCGTTTCGCGACCGGCTGCTATGCAATCTGGTACCCGCAGGTCACGCGGCTGGAATCGCAGCGCTTTCCCGAACAGTTGAAGCGCCTTCAACCGAACAACTGGCTGCACCTGACGCTGACGATATCGAATCCGCCGACCGACGGACTGGGCCTCTACGGCAGCGGGATGTTCATCCTGAATCCGCCGTATACGCTCGCTCAGAGCATGAAAGAGGTACTGCCCTACCTGGTCGAGATGCTGGGACAGGATAGCGGTGCCCGCTGTCAGATCGAGCACCGCGGAAACTGATCGGGCGACTGGTCGTTAGGGCTGCGGTCTCGGCGCGAGCCTCGGCTGCCCGCTCCAAGCGGGAACATTGATATACGGCGCGACGAACAGCGGAACCGACGTGTTCGGCGCCTGCCCGGCCGGGGCCCGCATGCCTGCGGGCTCGACGATCGGCTCCGACGACAACGGTGCCGTCTGCAACACCAACCCGCCCTTGCCGTCCTGGATGCCGCGCTGCGTATCGAGAACGAGCGGCCTGGACGACGTCGCGGCACCGGCCGCGAGGCCATGAACGAGCACGGCCGCGCCCAGAACGAGACGCGCGCGAGCACTACGACGCACATCGACACGCAAACGCATGATCGTGTCCTTCAGGATGAAAAGCAGGTCCATACCATAGCGCTGCGCCGACGATTTCGCCAGATCCGGCGCACAAAAAAACAAAGCCCCGTCAATACGGGGCTTGCTTGTCGTTCGGTGCCGCTCGGCACCTGACGGTGACTCCGATTACAGCGAGTAGCCGTTGGTTTCGAGCGAGCGGATGCGGCTCTCGAGCTGGACGATGTCCGACGACGTGGCGAGGTAGGCCTCACGGCGCTCACGTTCTGCGGATTCGAACCAGTTGCTCAGCTTTTCGACGATGTAGGCGATCATGACGTTCTCCAAGGAAGAGGGACCCCTGGTGAATCGAAATTCAGGGATTTCCCGTATAGGGTTATCCCGAATTATAGCGATGCCGCACCAAGATGCTAGTGAAATACTCGCATGGAGACCATTCCAATTCGGAATAGAGACAGCCACGCCGTCCATAACTTATTGATTTTTAATGATGTTGAGTTTGAGCCCGTTTTGAGACTCGAAGGCCTGCACTAATTTGGTTCACCGACGGGGTCGGCCAGGCGCGCCAAAATCGGGCATTCGGGCCGCCCGTCACCATGGCAGTGCGCGGCCAGATCGACCAATGTGTCGCGCATGTCGCTCAGCTCCGCGATGCGTTTGTCGAGTTCGGCCACGTGCTCAAGAGCGATCGATTTCACTTCGGCGCTGGCGCGGGAGCGATCCTGCCAGAGCATCAGCAGCTTGCGAATGTCCTCGACGAGAAAGCCGAGTCGTCTCGCCTGGCGGATGAACCGCAAGATATGAATTTCGTCCGCACCGTAGATCCGGTAGCCGGCATCGCTACGCTTGCTCGGCGCAAGAAGGCCGACTTGTTCGTAGTACCGGATCATCTTCGCGCTGACTCCGGATTCGCGCGACGCGTCGCCGATATTCATTCCTCCGCCCTCTTCATCAAATCCAGGTTTTCGAACACGAACGTCGACGGATACTCGCGTCGACGACACTTCGATCGTATCAAATCACGGGGTTTCGTTCCGAGGGAGGGCTTGGCACGCAGCAGGAACGCAGATGACCGATCTGGCGCGCTCGCGGTTGGATTACGAGGAATGAGCGCGCATCACCGCGTGCTTTTTCTAGGCGCACCAATGCAAAAACCCCCGCCTGATCGGGCGGGGGTTTCTGTCTTGAGGGGAGCCTGACGATTACCTACTTTCACACGGGAATCCGCACTATCATCGGCGTAGAGTCGTTTCACGGTCCTGTTCGGGATGGGAAGGGGTGGGACCGACTCGCTATGGTCATCAGGCAAAGAGGGTTGTTGCGTTGCTTCGCAGCGCAACCAATCTTGGAAGAAGCAGTAATTTTGGGTTGTGAGCTGTATCTCACACGTATGCGGTACTTCAACCGTCGTACGTCGAGTGCCTTGCACTCGACGCTCGATGTCCGTAAGCGCTAAAGCGCTAACGGGCATCGAGACAGACTTGTTATAGGATCAAGCCTTACGGGCAATTAGTATCGGTTAGCTGAACGCATTACTGCGCTTACACACC
>NZ_LOVM01000017.1:0-216653 GCF_001523445.1 Burkholderia sp. ABCPW 11
GGCAATCCCGCAGGCGCATTGACCGGCGCGCTGGGCACGGTGACGGGCGCACTGGGCGGCGTTGGTGGTGGCAACCCGGCGGGCGCTCTGACCGGCGCACTCGGCACGGTAACGGGCGCCTTGGGCGGCGTTGGCGGCGGCAATCCCGCAGGCGCATTGACCGGCGCGCTGGGCACGGTGACGGGCGCACTGGGCGGCGTTGGTGGTGGCAACCCGGCGGGCGCTCTGACCGGCGCACTCGGCACGGTAACGGGCGCCTTGGGCGGCGTTGGCGGCGGCAATCCCGCAGGCGCATTGACCGGTGCACTCGGCACGGTAACGGGTGCGCTGGGCGGCGTTGGCGGCGGCAATCCCGCAGGCGCATTGACCGGCGCGCTGGGCACGGTGACGGGTGCACTGGGCGGCATCGGCGGCGGTAACCCCGCAGGCGCTCTGACCGGCGCACTCGGCACGGTAACCGGCGCCCTGGGCAACCTCGGCGGTGGCGCGAATCCGATCACCCCGATCCAGAACGTCGTGAACCAGGTCACGGGCACGCTCGGCAGCGGCAACCCGGCCGGCGCACTGAGCAACGCGGTCAACACGATCACGGGCACGCTCGGCAACGTCGGTGGCGCAGGCGGCCCGCTGGCGCCGGTGCAAGGCGCCGTCACGCAACTCGCCGGTACGCTCGGCAACGGCGATCCCGCCGGTGCGCTGACGAACGCGCTGAACTCGGTGACGGGCGCGCTCAGCGGCGCGAACCCGCTGGCGCCGGTGCAGGGCGTCGTGAACCAGGTCGTCGGCACGCTGTCGGGTGCAGGCGGCGGCAGCCCGATCACGCCGATCACGAACCTCGTCAGCGGTCTGCAGAACGCCCTGCCGGGCGGCAATCCGGCCGGCGCGCTGACCGGCGCACTCGGCTCGGTGACGGGCGCGCTCGGCAATCTCGGCGGGACGAACCCGCTGGCGCCGGTGCAAGGCGTCGTGAACCAAGTGGTCGGTACGCTCGGCGGCAGCAACGCGGCCGGCACGCTGAGCAACGCGGTCGGCACGGCCACGGGCGCCCTCGGCAACGCGGTCGGCTCGGTGGCGGGCGCGCTCGGCGCACTCGGTGGCACGAGCCCGCTGGCGCCGGTGCAGGGTGTCGTGAATCAGGTCGTCGGTACGCTCGGCAGCGGCAATCCGGCCGGCGCACTGACGGGCGCGCTGAACTCGGTGACGGGCGCCCTCGGCAACTTGGGCGGTTCCAACCCGCTGGCGCCGGTGCAAGGCGTCGTGAACCAGGTGGTCGGCACGCTGTCCGGCGCCGCCGGCGGCAACCCGATCGCGCCGATCACGAATCTGGTGAGCGGCCTGACCGGCGGCGGCAACCCGGCCGGCGCGCTGACTGGCGCGCTCGGTTCGGTGACGGGCGCACTCGCGTCAGGTCCGGCGGCGCTCGGCCAGGCGGCCGGCGCGCTGTCGGGCGCGGCCGGTTCGACGGCAGCGGCAGGCGGCAGTCTGCTCGGCTCGGGCGCGAATGCGGCCGGCGGCACGGCGGGCGCGGTCGGCTCGCTGCTGACGACGGGTGCCAACTCGACGGCGACGGTCGTCAATGCGGTCGGCACGTCGGCTGGCACGGTGCTCGGCTCCGCGCCGAGCCTGTCGGTGACGCCGCATTCCGGCAACAGCTCGCCGAACAACCCGCTCGCACCGGTGACGACGCTGCTCCAGTCGCTGACCGGCGCACTGCCGAGGTAACCGGCCGAAACCGCACGACGGCGCCGCATCGGCCGTCGTGCGCAACGATCGCGCAACGCGGCATGACAGCGATGTCATGCCGCGTTGTCATTTCGGGCTTGCCGTTTTCTTTCTTCGCATCAATGATCGCCGCCGCTCGCCGCGTTGCGGCACGGCGTGCCATGGAATAACCGGCCGTCGCCGTCCGTTTACATACCGAGTTCCGGTACGGCCGGCCGGCGGGATAATGATCGCGACGCAACCGATCATCCCGTCCGGCGGCAGCCGCCAAGGAGACCGGAATGGAACGCGCCTGCGCGAGCTCGCGATCGACGCATGCGGTGCGCTGGGCGGCCCGACCGACGCATGGAAGGGATGACGCGCGGCGCTCGCAGGGAGCAAGCGATGAAGACGGCGATGATGAAGGGGTTCGGGCTGGCAGCGTTGCTCGCGGGCACGATGCTTGCGCGAGCGGACGGCGACCCGCCCGTGCGCGTGCCGGTCGACGCCGATGGCGTGCAGCGCGTGGCGATCGTCGGCGGCAGCTATTTCTTCCGGCCGGATCACGTGATCGTGCGCGCGCACGTGCCGGTCGAGCTGACCGTGTCGGCCGAGCCCGGCGTGGTGCCGCACAGCTTCGAAATCGACGCGCCGCAGGCCGGCATCGCGGTACGCACCGAGCTCGGCACGACGCCGAGGACGTTTCGTTTCACGCCGCTGCAGCCGGGGCGATTCGCCTACTATTGCACGCACCGGCTGCTGTTTTTCAGAAGCCATCGCGAGCGCGGGATGGAAGGCGTGCTCGATGTCGAGGCGGCGCCGTGATCGCCGCGTTGCTGGCCGCGAGCCTGATAGGAGCGAGCATGACAGCCGATCCCGTGACCGTCGCGCAGGCGCATTTCGACCACGTCCGCTCGTACCGCGCGACGATCCGCTCGTCGGCGCGCGACGGCGAGCACACCGAAATCCGCTACGCATACCTGAAACCGGGCTTCGTCCGGATGGATTTCGTGTCGCCGCATCGCGGCGCGGTGCTCGCGTACGATCCCGGCGACGGCAAGGTGCGGTTGCGGCCGTTCGGCACGCATGCACCGCCCGCGCTGACGCTGTCGCCGTCCAATCCGCTCGTGCGCGATCGCACCGGCCACCGGGTCGACCGCTCGGACGTCGGCGAACTGCTGCGCAACGTCCATGCGCTGCAGCAAGGCGGCGCGACGGTGACCGAAGGCGAGGAGGCCGTCGGCGGCCGGACCGCGCTGCGCGTGCTGGTCACGGGCGCGCCCGCGCACGCGGTCGACGGCGTGCATCGCTACCGGCTGTGGCTCGACGCCGCGGACGGTTTTCCGCTGAAGGTCGTCAGCTACGCGGACGGCGACGACGTGCCGCTCGAAACCGTGACGCTCGACGATGTGGAGATCGACGTCGCGTTTCCCGAACGTTTCTTCGCGCCCTGACGGCGCCGATCCGCGTTCCTGACGCGCATGCCGGAGGCTGCATGGCGGAGTACCGGTTTTCGACGATCTGGCGGGTGGATGCGCCGCTCGCGGCGGTCTGGGATGCGATCTATCAGGTCGATCGCTGGCCCGACTGGTGGAAGGGCGCCGTGCGCACCGTCGAGCTCGAGCATGGCGACGCACGCGGCGTCGGCGCGCTGCATCGGTACACGTGGAAGGGCGCGCTGCCGTACCGGCTGACCTTCGACATGCGCGTGCGGCGCGTCGAGCGGCCGCATGTGCTCGAAGGCCGTGCGAGCGGCGCGATCGAAGGCGACGGACGCTGGTCGTTCGTCGCTGACGGCGCGCGCACCGTCGTGCGCTACGACTGGCACATTCGCACGCACGGCTGGATGAACTGGCTGGAGCCGCTCGCACGGCCGCTGTTCCGATGGAATCACGACGTCGTGATGCGCGAAGGCGCGAAGGGGCTCGCGCGGCGGCTGGGCGCGGCCGTCGAGACGGACGGCCGGACCTTCCGGCCGCTGTCGGGCGGGGACTGTGCCGATGCGTGAGGCGCGCGACGCTTGCTCCGGCGACGCAGGCGCACGAACGTGGCGCGGCGGATGAAATCGGCGCCCACACGGTTTTTTCGCGGCGATGTCGCCGGTCTCAGGAACTCCGGGCTTACCCGGTGTCCAATCGGGGCTGGATGAGGTTGGTGAATCGCACGGGGTCGTCCATCGGGACGGTTGTCGTATTCAAGTGGCTGTTTTTAAAGGGGTTTTGTTGTGTTTCTGCATTTTTCCCGCCGCCTCGCCGCCCCGAAAATTCCCCCGGTTTCCCTTCTTGAATTTGTCAAAACCCGTCCATATAATTAGCACTCGCTGCACGAGAGTGCTAACAATTCTCTGCCGGGCGATGAGCCGGGCAGTTTCCCTAAGCGTTCTTCAATCTCAGTCAAGAGAGGAGTGAATATGAACCTTCGTCCTTTGCACGATCGCGTGATCGTCAAGCGCCTGGATCAGGAAACCAAGACCGCCTCGGGTATCGTGATCCCCGACGCCGCTGCTGAAAAGCCGGATCAGGGCGAAGTCCTGGCCATCGGCCCGGGCAAGCGCGACGACAAGGGCGCGCCGATCGCGCTCGACGTGAAGGTCGGCGATCGTGTCCTGTTCGGCAAGTACGCAGGCCAGACCGTGAAGGTCGATGGCCAGGAACTGCTGGTCATGCGCGAAGAAGACATCATGGCCGTTGTCAACGCCAAGTAAGCGTCCTCCGACGGTACATATTCCCAAGAATTCAAGGAGTTAAAGATGGCAGCTAAAGACGTCGTATTCGGCGATTCCGCCCGTTCGAAGATGGTCGAAGGCGTGAACATTCTCGCCAACGCAGTCAAGGTCACGCTGGGTCCGAAGGGCCGCAACGTCGTGCTCGAGCGCAGCTTCGGCGGCCCGACGGTCACCAAGGACGGTGTGTCGGTCGCGAAGGAAATCGAGCTGAAGGACAAGCTCCAGAACATGGGCGCGCAAATGGTCAAGGAAGTCGCTTCCAAGACCAGCGACAACGCAGGCGACGGCACGACGACGGCAACCGTCCTCGCGCAATCGATCGTTCGCGAAGGCATGAAGTACGTCGCATCGGGCATGAACCCGATGGACCTGAAGCGCGGCATCGACAAGGCAGTCGCAGCGGCTGTCGAAGAGCTGAAGAAGATCAGCAAGCCGTGCACGACCAACAAGGAAATCGCACAGGTCGGCTCGATTTCGGCGAACAGCGATTCGTCGATCGGCGATCGCATCGCTGAAGCAATGGACAAGGTCGGCAAGGAAGGCGTCATCACCGTCGAAGACGGCAAGTCGCTGGCCGACGAGCTCGACGTCGTCGAAGGCATGCAATTCGACCGCGGCTACCTGTCGCCGTACTTCATCAACAACCCGGACAAGCAAGTCGCCGTCCTCGACAATCCGTTCGTGCTGCTGCACGACAAGAAGGTGTCGAACATCCGTGACCTGCTGCCGGTGCTCGAGCAAGTCGCGAAGGCAGGCCGTCCGCTGCTGATCATCGCAGAAGACGTCGAAGGCGAAGCGCTCGCCACGCTGGTCGTCAACAACATCCGCGGCATCCTGAAGACCGTTGCGGTCAAGGCGCCGGGCTTCGGCGATCGTCGCAAGGCGATGCTGGAAGACATCGCGATCCTGACCGGCGGCCAGGTCATCGCGGAAGAAACCGGCCTGACGCTCGAGAAGGCAACGCTGGCAGAACTGGGCCAGGCGAAGCGCATCGAAGTGGGCAAGGAAAACACGACGATCATCGACGGCGCAGGCGAAGCGGCGAACATCGAAGCACGCGTGAAGCAAGTGCGCGCGCAAATCGAAGAAGCGACGTCGGACTACGACCGTGAAAAGCTGCAAGAGCGCGTGGCCAAGCTGGCAGGCGGCGTTGCAGTGATCAAGGTCGGTGCTGCGACCGAAGTCGAAATGAAGGAAAAGAAGGCACGTGTCGAAGACGCACTGCACGCAACCCGCGCAGCTGTGGAAGAAGGCATCGTGGCAGGCGGCGGCGTCGCGTTGATCCGCGCACGCACCGCGATCGCAGGCCTGACCGGCGCGAACGCCGACCAGAACGCCGGCATCAAGATCGTGCTGCGCGCGATGGAAGAGCCGCTGCGCCAGATCGTCACGAACGGCGGCGAAGAAGCCAGCGTCGTGGTGGCGGCGGTTGCTGCAGGCAAGGGCAACTACGGCTACAACGCAGCAACGGGCGAGTACGTCGACATGGTCGAAGCCGGCGTCGTCGACCCGACCAAGGTCACGCGCACCGCACTGCAGAACGCAGCGTCGGTTGCAGGCCTGCTGCTGACGACGGACGCAGCTGTCGCAGAACTGCCGAAGGAAGACGCACCGATGCCGGGCGGCATGCCGGGCGGCATGGGCGGCATGGGCATGGACATGTAATCGACTTCGGTCGATGGTGTCCGGAACGCGCAGCGATGCGCGTTCCAGCCAAAAGAAAAGACCCGCAGCGATGCGGGTCTTTTTTTATGCGCGCGTAATTTTCGATGCGTGCGCGAGGCGGCCGGATCTGTCACGCACCAGGCGCGGCGCGGCGTGCGGCGGCGGGACCTGCCTGCCGCGTCGCGACTCAATGCCGGTGCGACGTCCTCGGCGCCGGGTCGGCCTTCACGGCCGGCGGTGTGTCCGAATCGTCGTTGCTGCGCGCCCAGAAGAACCGGTCGGGCAGGTATGCGCCCATACCGGGCCGGAACGCGTCGCGCACGGCCTGGTACAGGTATTCCTGCGCCTCGCGCACGGCCTCCGGCGGCTCCTGCCCGTTCGCGAGCAGCGCCGCGATAGCTGCGCCGAGCGTATCGGTGATGCCCATCAGCCGGTGCGGCGAGCGATCCCACATGTCTTCGCGAAGCTGGCCTTCTTCGCCGTACAGCGTATTGACGAGCCGGTGCGAGCCCGTTTCCGACGACAGGATGTATTCGCAACCTTGCGACAGCAGGTGCGACACGGCCGCATCGAGGTTCGGCGCCTCGGCATCGCCGTCCGGCTGCGCGAGCGCGATCAGCGTCGCGTGGTCAGCGACGAGCAAGGTGGTTTGCGGCGCCAGCAGGTCGGCGATCGATTCGCGCAGGTCGTCGGCGGCGAGCACGTGTTCGTCGTCGAGCGTGAAGTCCGGCGCGAGCACGAGCGGCACGCCGTCGTAGTCGGCGACGACTTCGGCGATCGCGCTCACGACTTCCGCGCGCGTCGCCGCGCCGATCTTGAACGCGGCAACCGGCATGTCTTCGAGCAGCATGCGCGCCTGCGCGGCGACGACGTCGGGGTCGAGGCCCGTGACTTCATCGCAGGCGGCCGAGTCGCGCACGGTATAGCCGGTCAGGACGGACACGCCGTGACAGCCCATGCTCGCCAGGGTCATCAGATCGGCTTGGAGGCCGGAGCCGCCGGTGGGATCGGACAGGCCGAAGGTGAGGACGATCGGAGGGGCGTTGCTGGACATGTAAAAATGGGGCAAGAGAAAAACGGAAAAGCGACGGAGATGCGGACCGCGAGGCGAGAGGGGCGTTTTCGGCCCTGTGTTGCCCGGCAGGCCGCACTTTCAGCCATTATGCGGTGGAATCCGGCCGGTACGACGGATTTTTTAGCGCAGCGCAACGTAGTCGCCGTCCTCCAGCGCGATTGCTAGGCAGTCCGGCCCCGACACGGTACCATCATGGCTCCCGAATTTACCGACTTTCCCCGACGCGGCTTAAGATGGAATACAAGAGCTGGATGTGCCTGATTTGTGGCTGGATTTACGACGAAGAAGCCGGGCTGCCGGAAGAGGGCATTGCCCCGGGCACGCGCTGGGAAGACGTCCCGATCAACTGGACGTGTCCCGAATGCGGCGCCCGCAAGGAAGACTTCGAGATGGTCCAGATCTGATCGGACCGCTGGCCCACGCACACTCCGCTCAGGCCTCGCACGGATTCGGCGCTCGCGCGCCGCGATTCGCGCGAGCGACTCGACGATGACAGGCGCGCGTGTCCATGACGTCCGATCCGGCGAACGTTCCCCACCCTGACGCATTGCCCAACCCGCGTGGCGGAGCCGTGCGCGCGGCCGAAGCATGGCTGGCGGCGGCTGCCGACGCATTCGAGCGGCGCGACGACGCCGCGGCTCCGCTTGCCGCGGCCGCGGCCGTGCTGGCGGAAGCCGGCTGGCTGCCGGCCGCGCGTTTCGCCGGGCAACTGTCGGCCGCCGTGCCGCTCGTCGGCACCGAGCCGACTTCGGCCGGCTGGCGGGCCGCGCTGCACGATTTTCGTGCGGCCGTCGGGCGCCACAACCTGCGCGAGCTCGCGTGCTCGCCCGTTCTCTTCGAGCATTTCCGTGCGTTGCGTGCGCAAAGCGCCGCCGACCTGCGCGCGAGCGCGCCGCTCGATGCGCTCGCGCTGGTCGGCCGCGCGGTGCCGCCTGCCACGCTGCGCGCGCTGCCCGATGCATTCGCGGCCCGGCTTCGCGCCCGCTATGAGCAGGCGCTGCTGGGCGTGCTGCGTGCCGAACACGGCGCGCCGGGGGCCGCGCTCGACGAACTCGACGCGATGCTGGCCGCGCTCGCCGATGACGCACCGTACGATTTCTGGCGGCTCGCGGCCGCATGCGTGCGCGCGCTGCGCGCAAGCGGCGCGCCCGAGCTGAAGCGCTTTCTCGCGCGAACCAACCTGCTGCTCGGCGAACACGCGCAGGGCCGGCGCGGCGCACCGCCCGAACTGGTGCGCGAGACGGTGGCGCTGCTATGGCGCGATTTCGCGCTGTTCGGCGCCGCGGCCGAGGACGTCGCGCTCGTCGACGTGCTGCACGACTACGGGTTGACGGTCGACTGGCACGTCGCCGGCACGCCCGCATCCGAAGCATTGTGGGAGGCCGACGCCGCGCGGGCCGAGCACGATGCGGTCGCTGCCGCGCCCACTCGCGCGCTCGGCGTCGTGACCGTCAACGCGCACGCCTACGAGGATTTCCTGCAGACCGCCGATGCATCGATGGCCGACCTGGCGGCCGATCCGGCCACCGCCGACGCGGGCGCCGCGTGGCACGCGTCCGGCGCGGCCTATCGGGTCGGCACGGCCGCATGCGCGCTGGGGCTCGGCCACGCGGCGCTGCTGGCCGACACGCTTGGTCTGGCGTGGCGCCGTGCGGCGCATGGCGTGCCGCTCGCCGACGGCGGCCTCGATGCGCACCGCCACGCGTCCGACATGCTGCGTGCGGCGCTCCTGAAGATCGCGGCCGGCGTCGCGCCGCCGGACCTCACGGCGGCGTCCGAAGCGCTCGGCGCCGCGCTCGGCCGGACCTGACGAACAAGGGGACGGACACACGGCGGCGGCCCTTGTCGCATGGGCCTGCAACACGCTGCCGACAGCGCCCGCGCGCGTGTTAGAGTGCCGTGTGATCCGCGCGCGCCGTTGCCAGCGCGGCGCGGCGTTGCTTGTTGATCGCGGCCCGGTCAGGTCGCGGCGTCTTTGCTAAAATTCAAACCATGTCAAAGCCTTCCGATCGCATCAATCTCACCAACCAGTTCCTGATCGCCATGCCCAACATGGCCGATCCGACGTTCTCGGGGACGGTGGTCTATCTTTGCGATCACAGCGAGCGCGGTGCGCTCGGCCTCGTCATCAATCGTCCTACCGACATCGACCTCGAATCGCTGTTCAACCGCATCGACCTGAAGCTCGACATCGAGCCGCTGCTGCACATTCCCGTGTACTTCGGCGGCCCGGTCCAGACCGAGCGCGGCTTCGTGCTGCACGAGCCGGTCGAGGGCGCGAGCTACAACTCGTCGATGTCCGTCGACGGCGGGCTCGAGATGACGACGTCGAAGGACGTGCTCGAGGCGGTCGCGACGGGCACCGGCCCGAAACGCTTCCTGCTGACGCTCGGTCATGCAGGCTGGGGCGCCGGGCAGCTCGAGGAAGAAATTTCCCGCAACGGCTGGCTGACGGTCGCCGCCGACCCGCGCATCGTGTTCGATACGCCGGCCGAAGAGCGCTTCGAAGCCGCCCTCGGCCTGCTCGGCGTCAGCTCGTCGATGCTGTCCGGCGAGGCAGGGCACGCATGAGCGGCGCGAGCGCGCGCGATGCGACGCTCCTGGCGTTCGACTACGGCGAGAAACGGATCGGCGTCGCGATCGGCAACGGGCTGACGCGCTCCGCCCGTGCGCTCGTCGTGATCCAGAACCTGAACCGCGAACACCGCTTCAAGGCGGTTGGCGACCTGCTGGCCGAATGGCGGCCGGATGCGCTCGTCGTGGGCTTGCCGATGCATCCGGATGGCACGCCGCACGACATGACGCAGCAGGCGAAGCGCTTCGGCAACCAGTTGAACGGCCGCTTCGGGCTACCCGTCACGTGGATCGACGAGCGCTATTCGTCGGTCGAGGCCGAGGCCGGGCTGCGCGAGCGCGACGTGCGCGGTCGCGCACGCACCGACATGCTCGATGCCGAAGCCGCGCGCGTCATCCTTCAACAGTATTTCGATCAATTGTCCGACCATGAGCACCATTGACGCCGAGGCGCTTTACCGCGTCCTGCTCGACCAGATCCGCGCCGCGTACGGCACGGCGTTCGCCGAACCGGGCGGCCCGCGGCTCGCCGGCATTCATAGCGGCGGCGCGTGGCTCGCCGAGCGCCTCGCGCGCGATCTCGGCGCACCGGCGTTCGGCGTCGTCAACGTCGCGCTGCACCGCGACGACTACGCGAAGAAGGGGCTGCACAGCCAGGCCAGCCCGACGTCGCTGCCGTTCGACGTCGACGGCGCGCGCATCGTGCTCGTCGACGACGTGCTGTACACCGGGCGCACCGTGCGCGCGGCGCTCAACGAGCTGTTCGACTACGGCCGTCCGGCCGCGGTCGAGCTCGCGGTGCTCGCCGATCGCGGCGGCCGCGAGTTGCCGGTCGCCGCGCGCTTCGTAGGCGGCACGCTCGACGTGCCGGCCGACGCGACGCTCGTGCTCGCGCGCGACGATACGCGGTTCACGCTGCACGCCGAGTCGCACGGCACCTGAACGACACGCGAACCGTATCCCGGGCCGCTGGTTTGCACCGCGGCCCGTTTGCATAGTTGGAATCACGCACACCATGACCACCGACACCACTGGCCGCACCGGCAATCCCGCAGCGGCCGCGAGCCCCGACCGGTTTCGCTACGGGTTCCTGAATGGCAACCCGCAGCTCACGAAAAACGGCGAGCTGAAGCACCTGCTGTCGATCGAGGGCCTGCCGCGCTCGATCGTCAATCACATCCTCGATACGGCCGAGCAGTTCGTCAGCGTGACGGACCGCGAAGTGAAGAAGGTGCCGCTCCTGCGCGGCAAGTCCGTGTTCAACCTGTTCTTCGAGAACTCGACGCGCACGCGCACGACCTTCGAGATCGCCGCGACGCGCCTGTCGGCCGACGTGCTGAACCTGAACATCAATGCGTCGTCGACCAGCAAGGGCGAATCGCTGCTCGACACGATCAACAACCTGTCGGCGATGCATGCCGACCTGTTCGTCGTGCGCCACGCGTCGAGCGGCGCGCCGTACCTGATCGCCGAGCACTGCGCGCCGCACGTGCACGTGATCAACGCCGGCGACGGCCGCCACGCGCACCCGACGCAGGGCCTGCTCGACATGTACACGATCCGTCACTACAAGCGCGACTTCACGAAGCTGCGCGTGGCGATCGTCGGCGACATCCTGCATTCGCGCGTCGCGCGCTCCGACATCCACGCGCTCACCACGCTCGGCGTGCCGGAAGTGCGCGCGATCGGCCCGCGCACGCTGCTGCCGGGCGGGCTCGAGCAGATGGGCGTGAAGGTGTTCCACAACCTCGACGAGGGGCTGAAGGGCGTCGACGTGATCATCATGCTGCGCCTGCAGAACGAACGGATGAGCGGTGCGCTGCTGCCGTCCGCGCAGGAGTACTTCAAGACGTGGGGCCTGACGCCCGAGCGCCTCGCGCTCGCCGCGCCCGATGCGATCGTGATGCACCCGGGCCCGATGAACCGCGGCGTCGAGATCGATTCGCAGGTCGCCGACGGTCCGCAGTCGGTGATCCTCAACCAGGTCACGTTCGGCATCGCCGTGCGGATGGCGGTGATGGGCATCGTCGCCGGCAACAGCGACTGAGCGCGCTTTCGCGCATCCCGATCCAGGCATTCAACGCAATCAACGCATTCACAGACAGCGCATGAAGATTCATATCAAAGGCGGCACGCTGATCGACCCCGTCGCCGGCACCGAAGGACAGGCCGACGTATTCGTCGCGGACGGCAAGATCGCCGCGCTAGGCAGCGCGCCGGCCGGTTTCAACGCGGACAGGACGATCGACGCATCGGGCCTGATCGTCGCGCCCGGCCTCGTCGACCTGTGCGCGCGGCTGCGCGAGCCCGGCTACGAGCACAAGGCGACACTCGCGTCCGAGATGGCCGCGGCCGTCGCGGGCGGCGTCACGACGCTCGTGTGCCCGCCGGACACCGACCCCGTGCTCGACGAGCCGGGCCTCGTCGAAATGCTCAAGTTCCGCGCGCGCAACCTGCGGCAGGCGAACGTGCATCCGCTCGGCGCGCTGACGGTCGGCCTCAAGGGCGAAGTCATCACCGAGATGGTCGCGCTGACGGAATCCGGCTGCGTCGGCTTCACGCACGCCAACGTGCCGGTGCGCGACACGCAGGTGCTGCTTCGCGCACTGCAATACGCGAGCACCTACGGCTACACGACGTGGCTGCGTCCGCTCGACGCGTTCATCGGCCGCGGCGGCGTGGCCGCGAGCGGTGCGCTCGCGTCGCGGCTCGGGCTCTCCGGCGTGCCGGTCGCGGCCGAGACGATCGCACTGCACACCATTTTCGAACTGATGCGCGTGACGGGCGCGCGCGTGCACCTCGCGCGGCTGTCGTCGGCGGCCGGCCTCGCGCTCGTGCGTGCGGCGAAGGCGGAAGGACTGCCCGTGACCTGCGACGTCGGCGCGAACCACGTCCACCTGATCGACGTCGACATCGGTTACTTCGATTCGCAGTTCCGGCTCGACCCGCCGCTGCGCAGCGAGCGCGACCGCGAAGCGATCCGCGTGGCGCTCGCCGACGGCACGATCGACGCGATCTGCTCGGACCACACGCCGGTCGACGACGACGAGAAGCTGCTGCCGTTCGGCGAAGCGACGCCGGGCGCGACGGGGCTCGAGCTGCTGCTGTCGCTGACGCTGAAGTGGGCGGACGAGACGCGCACGCCGCTCGCGCAGGCGCTGCGCCGCATCACCTCCGCGCCGGCCGACGTGCTGCAACTGCCGGCGGGCCGCCTCGCCGAAGGCGGCGCGGCCGACCTGTGCGTGTTCGACCCGCGCGCGCACTGGCGCGTCGAGCCGCGTGCGCTGAAGAGCCAGGGCCACAACTCGCCGTTCCTCGGCTACGAACTGCCGGCCATCGTGCGCACGACGCTCGTCGCCGGGCAGATCGCGTTCGAGCGCCACTGAACCCCGTCGGACCTTCGCCATGAACGCCATTCGCAAGCTGCGTCTCGTCTTTCACCTGTTGCGCGGCATGGCGATCGTCGCGCTGCGCTTTTCGCACGTCACGCCCGCGCGCCGCGCCGAGCTGATACGCCGCTGGTCGCTCAAGATGCTGCGGATCTGCGGGATGCGCCTCGTCGTCCACAACGACGGCGCGCGGCTCGACGCGAGCGCGCTCGTCGTGGGCAATCACGTCTCGTGGCTCGACATCTATGCGGTCAACGCGTGGCGGCCGACGCCGTTCGTGTCGAAGGCCGAGGTGCGGCAGTGGCCGGTCGTCGGCTGGCTCGCCGAGAAGCTCGATACCGTGTTCCTGCAGCGCGAGAAGCGTACCGAGGCGATGCGGATCATGCACGAGATGGCCGAGCGCCTGCGCAACGGCGGCGTGATGTGCGTCTTTCCGGAAGGGACGACCTCCGACGGCCAGGATCTGCTGCCGTTCCATGCGAACCTGTTCCAGGCCGCGGTATCGGCCGGCTGCGCGGTGCAGCCGATCTGTCTGATGTATGAGGACGCGCACGGGCGGCAGTCGGTCGCGCCGGCGTACACGGGCGACCTGTCGCTCGGCAAGTCGCTCGACATGGTGCTGCGTGGCGGCCCGCTCGTCGCGCACTTGTACGTGTGCGAACCGATCGCGCCGGGCGGCGACCGCCGGGCGACGTCCGCGGCGGCGCGCGACGCGATCGCCGCCGCACTGGCGACGCTGCAGGAGAAGGTCGGCAAGCCGACGGCCGAGTCGCTTGCCGAACTGCAGAAGCATGCATATCCGGCGACCGAGCTCGGCGCCGATGCTGCGGGCGATGCGACGACCGACGCGCCCGTGCCGGGGCGCGAGGGCTGACGCGCCACCGGGGCGCGTGAATCAGCGTGCCGTCACTCGCCGCCCGGCGAACGGCACGCTTCGCACTGCACCTGCGTGACCGTGCGCTGCGCCGGATCGGCTGTGAGTCGCACGGCCGACAACTGGTTTCCCCATACGCAACCCGAATCGAGCGCGACGACGTTGTCGCGCAGCATCAGGCCGAGCGCGGCCCAGTGCCCGAACACGACCGTCACGTCCTCGGTGCGGCGCCCCGGCACGTCGAACCACGGCAGGTAGCCGGGCGGCGCGCTGTCGGAGCCGCCGTTCGCCTTGAACTCCATTACGCCGTCGGGGGTGCAGAAGCGCAGGCGCGTAAACGCGTTGAATGCGACGCGCATCCGGTCGCGTTTCTTCAGGTTCGGACTCCACCGGTTTGGCTCGTTGCCGTACAGGCCTTGCAACGTGTCGCGCCAGTCGGGGGCACGCAGCGCGTGCTGCAGTTCGTCGGCGAGTTCGAGCGCGAGCGTGGTGTCCCATTGCGGTAGCACGCCGGCATGCACGAGCAGTTTTCCGTCTTCGACATGCACGAACGGGCGGTGGCGGACCCAGTCGAGCAGCGCGTCGGCGTCGGGCGCGTCGAGGATCTCGCCGATGGTGTCGCCGGGGCGTTCGGTGCGGATGCCGGCCGAGACGGCGAGCAAATGAAGGTCGTGGTTGCCGAGAACGACCGTCGCGCGCGGGCCGAGCTCGACAATGGCGCGCAAGGCGGCGAGCGAGCCCGGGCCGCGGTTGACGACGTCGCCGGCGATCCAGAGCGGCGTGTCGGCGGGAGCTGAAAGCTTGGCCAGCAGCGACTGGAAAGCGGAATGACAGCCTTGGATGTCGCCGATGGCGATGGGAGCGAGGGTCATGGGGCGGCGGACTTTGCGAGTATCGAGAACGCGGGAAAAATTATCCAGTCAATGCGGCGCCGTGCAATTTCTGTTCCGCAACAGCGCGGGAATCTGGCAATAAATTTCGCGCCTGGAAAGGGTTCGAAGCGCTGTATCAAGTTGTTAGCGGCATGGCTTTTGCTGGGGGCGGCTCCCTATAATTGTCGCTTTCCCCAACAAAATTAGCATTTCATGACTTTGGAGGCCATGTCGACCGGTTAAAATTCCCGGTCTGACGTGGCGGCCATCGCCAAGTGCTTCGAATTTTGACGCGGCGACCGCCTGATGGCGCTCGCCGCGCATTACTACAGAGGGAGTCTCATGATTCTGGTTACGGGCGGCGCAGGGTTTATCGGTGCCAACTTTGTACTCGATTGGCTGCGCGATTCCGACGAAGCGGTGCTCAACGTCGACAAGCTGACCTACGCGGGCAACCTCCGTACACTGCAATCGCTGGACGGCAATCCGAAGCACGTATTCGCACGCGTCGACATTTGCGATCGTACCGCGCTCGACGCGCTGTTCGCCGAGCACAAGCCGCGCGCGGTGCTGCATTTCGCCGCCGAAAGCCACGTCGACCGCTCGATCCACGGCCCGGCCGATTTCGTGCAGACCAACGTCGTGGGTACGTTCACGCTGCTGGAAGCCGCTCGGCAATACTGGAATGGCCTGAACGAAACCGACAAGGCCGCGTTCCGCTTCCTGCACGTGTCGACCGACGAGGTGTTCGGTTCGCTGTCGGCCACCGACCCGCAATTCTCGGAGACGACGCCGTACGCGCCGAACAGCCCGTATTCGGCGACGAAGGCGGGCTCCGACCACCTGGTGCGCGCGTATCACCATACGTACGGTCTGCCGGTACTGACGACGAACTGTTCGAACAACTACGGCCCGTACCAGTTCCCGGAAAAGCTGATCCCGTTGATGATCGCGAACGCGCTCGCGGGCAAGCCGCTGCCGGTGTATGGCGACGGCCAGAACGTGCGCGACTGGCTGTACGTCGGCGACCACTGCAGCGCGATCCGCGAAGTGCTCGCGCGCGGCGTGCCGGGCGAGACGTACAACGTCGGCGGCTGGAACGAAAAGAAGAACCTCGAAGTCGTGCATACGCTGTGCGACCTGCTCGACAAGGCGCGCCCGAAGGCAGCAGGGTCGTACCGCGACCAGATCACCTATGTGACCGACCGCCCGGGCCACGATCGCCGCTACGCGATCGATGCACGCAAGCTCGAACGCGAGCTCGGCTGGAAGCCGGCGGAAACGTTCGAGACCGGTCTGGCGAAGACGGTCGACTGGTACCTCGACAACCAGGCCTGGGCGGACGAGGTCGCATCGGGCGAGTACCGCAAGTGGGTCGAGACGAACTACGCGAAACGCACCTGAGGAGAGAAGCGATGGCACGTAAAGGCATCATTCTCGCCGGCGGTTCCGGTACCCGGCTGTATCCGATCACGCACGTCGTATCGAAGCAGCTCCTGCCGGTGTACGACAAGCCGATGATCTACTACCCGCTGTCGACGCTGATGATCGCGGGTATTCGCGATGTGCTGATCATCTCGACGCCGCAGGACACGCCGCGCTTCGAGTCGATGCTCGGCGACGGCAGCCAGTGGGGGATGAACATCCAGTACGCGGTGCAGCCGTCGCCCGACGGGCTCGCACAGGCGTTCATCATCGGCAAGGAGTTCGTCGGCAACGATCCGTCGGCGCTGATCCTCGGCGACAACATTTTCTACGGGCACGATCTCGCGAAGCAGCTCGAGCGTGCGCACGCGCAGGAAAGCGGCGCGACCGTGTTTGCGTATCACGTGCACGACCCGGAGCGTTATGGTGTCGTCGAATTCGACAAGTCGTTCCGCGCGCTGTCGATCGAGGAGAAGCCGGCCAAGCCGCGTTCGAACTACGCGGTGACGGGCCTGTATTTCTACGACAACCGCGTATGCGACATCGCGGCCGACATCAAGCCGTCGCCGCGCGGCGAGCTGGAAATCACCGACGTCAACTCCCGCTACCTCGATGGCGGCGCGCTGAATGTCGAGATCATGGGGCGCGGCTATGCGTGGCTCGATACTGGCACGCACGATTCGTTGATCGAGGCGGCCAGTTTCATCGCGACGCTGCAGAAGCGGCAGGGTCTCGTGGTCGCATGTCCAGAAGAAATCGCATATCGCCGCAACTGGATCGACGCGGAGCAGGTGCTGAAGCTCGCCCAGCCACTCGCGAAGAACGCATACGGTCAGTACCTGAAGAACATTCTTACGGATCAAGTCGCATGGCCATCCAAGTAACGGCAACGGCGCTGCCCGAAGTCAAGATCATCGAGCCGAAGGTATTCGGCGACGCGCGCGGATTCTTCTACGAAAGCTTCAACGGGAAGGAATTCGCCGAGCAGGTCGCGCCCGGCATCGAATTCGTGCAGGACAACCATTCGCGCTCGTCGAAGGGTGTGTTGCGCGGTCTGCACTATCAGATCCAGCACGCGCAGGGCAAGCTCGTTCGCGTGGTCGAAGGCGAAGTGTTCGACGTGGCCGTCGACATTCGCAAGGGTTCGCCGAACTTCGGCAAGTGGGTGGGTGTGGTGCTGTCGAACGACAACCATCGCCAACTGTGGGTGCCGCCCGGTTTCGCACACGGGTTCGTCGTGCTGTCGGAGGCCGCGCAGTTCCTCTACAAGACGACTGACTACTGGTTCCCGGAACACGAGCGCAGCATCGTGTGGAACGATCCGGAGATCGGGATCGAATGGCCGATCGATTTCGAGCCGCTGCTGGCGGCGAAGGATGCGGCCGGCAAGCGTTTGAGCGAAGCAGAAGTTTATGCGTGAGGTGGGTGTGACTCCTGAACCGACGATCCTCGTGACGGGTGTGAATGGCCAGGTCGGGTTCGAACTGCTGCGTTCGCTGCAAGGCCTCGGCCGCGTGGTGGCGTGCGACCGTTCGATGCTCGACCTGACCGATCTCGATCGGGTGCGTAGCGTCGTACGCGAGCTGAAGCCGTCGATCATCGTGAATCCGGCTGCGTACACGGCCGTCGACAAGGCGGAGACGGACGTCGACGTCGCGCGTCGGCTGAATGCCGACGTGCCGCGTGTTTTTGCGGAGGAGGCGGCGCGCCTCGGCGCAGCGCTGGTTCATTACTCGACCGACTATGTGTTCGACGGGACCAAAGAGGGCGCCTATGTCGAGACGGACGCGACCAACCCGCAGAACGTATACGGGCTGACCAAGCTCGAGGGCGAGCAGGCCATCGCGGCGACAGGATGCGCGCACCTGATTCTGCGCACGAGCTGGGTGTACGGCCGACGCGGCCGGAATTTCCTGCTGACGATGCTCAAGCTTAGCGCCGAGCGCCCGGAATTGCGGATCGTGGCGGATCAGGTCGGCGCGCCTACTTGGGCGAAGACGATTGCAGCTACGACGGCACATATCGTCGCTCAGGGCACGGCGGCGGCGGATGTCGACTGGTGGACGCGCCGCTCTGGCATATATCACGTCACCTCGGTCGGTGAGACTTCGTGGTGCGGTTTTGCTGAGGCGATCTTCGCCACCGCGCTGGCGGGCCATGAGCCGAAGGTCGTGCCGATAGCATCGCGCGATTATCCGACACCGGCGAAGCGGCCGGCCAATTCGAGACTGGCGCCGGACAAGCTTCGCAATGTATTCGGCTTGCGGATGCCAGTCTGGGATGACGCACTCCGACTTTGCCTGAGTGAATAGCAGGAACGAGGCGGAGTGTCAGTGCATCGGTCGAATGGCGGCCCGTTGCTTTTGCCGGGGTGCAACGAACGGTGCCGCTTGGTGCAACTTGCAACACACATGATTGAATGACGCATCCAATTTATTTCCTCCACATCCCGAAGACTGGAGGGACTTCATTGACCTCCTTTCTGAACGATCAGTTCGATCCAGAAGACATTTGCGCGGCGCAATTGCTGCCGGAACTGTTCGCGTCGCCGCTGGAAGGCATGGGGCGATACAGATTTTTTCGCGAGCATCTCTGGCACGGCCTTGGCGAATACACTGGGCGAAATCTGACCTATCTGACGATTCTGAGAGATCTGGTGCAGCGTACCGTTTCGTGGTACTTGCGTGCAAAGCGGGATGCAAATGCGCACCGCCATCAGCAGATGAACAAGAGCGCTGGACCCTGATGGATTTCGTTCGGGATCCCGATACGAATTGGGACATCGTCAATACTCAAACACTATTTCTGGCTGCCGATTTCGATTACGAAAAGCTCTCGTGTGACCCGATCGAGTACGAGCATGCGGCCGTCAAGGAGTTTGCCACCCGCAAAAACGACCGTGCGTTGCTTGATCTCGCCAAGAGGCGACTCGAGTCCTTTGCATTCTTCGGCATCACCGAACGGATGTGCGACTCGATGAGTCTGCTTGCGCATACCTGCGATTTTTTCCGAATTTTTCGGTTCCCGAACTGAATACGTCGTCAAGTCGATCGGGCGTGGATGCGTTGTCTGTGGACGAGCTCGAAGTCATTCACGATCTGACCGTGTTGGATCGGGAATTGTACGCTTGGGCCTGCCAGTTGTTCGAGGACCGCATGGGCGATATGTTTCGGTCATTGTTGTTGGCGCGTTGTTAGCGCCCTCCGTTGAGGGGCGTCACATTTTGCGATTGGCATTGGTGCAGGAGGGGATCGCTTGGCTCGACGCGGGCGCCTCCCGAGCCTTCGGCGATATCGAAATCATCATCAAGTAGTGTCGGATCGTCGGGAGCGGACGGCTGGAGGCGGCTTGCCAGCCCGGGCACGCCGAGCGGCGTCCAGCGGAGCCATCTGGACTCCATCCTTTCCTGATGGGGGGTGGTTGCCCGGCTATAATTCTGTCCCAGCCGAGCCGAATTCCACCGACTGTTGCTCTCGCTGGCAACGTATGTTGAATCAAGTGGCGAAAGCGTTTTTTCGTCGACGGAAAACTAGATCTGGAGTGTAAGTGATGTTAATTCCCGTCATCCTGTCCGGTGGTGCTGGCACACGACTTTGGCCAGTTTCCCGCGAGGGTCATCCGAAACCATTCATGAAGCTCGCTGATGGCGAGAGCCTGCTGCTGAAAACCTATCGTCGGGCAGTTGCGGTTGCCGACAACGATACGCGAGCGGAGTGCGGAGAGGTTCTGACGGTCACGAATCGCGACTACTACTTCATGAGCAAGGACGAGTTTGCGTGCGCGAAGCTTGGCGAAACGCAGTCGGCCGTCTTTATGCTCGAGCCGATGGGGCGCAACACAGCACCCGCGGTGGCGATGGCAGCACATCACGTGGCCGAAAAGCACGGGCGTGACGCTCTGATGCTGATTCTTGCGGCGGATCATCTCGTGCAGGATCTGCCCGGATTTTCCGCAGCAGTCTCTCGGGCGGCCGAACTCGCGAAGCAAGACAAGGTAGTGACGTTCGGTATCGTCCCGACGAGTCCGGACACGGGCTTTGGCTACATCGAGGCAGGTGACAGCATCGGCGATGGCCGAGTGGCGGTGCGTTTCGTCGAGAAGCCGGATGCAGCTAAGGCTGCCGAATACGTTGCAGCCGGTAACTATCTGTGGAATTCGGGCATGTTCTGTTTCAAGGCCGGGGTTATCCTGGATGAGATGGCTCGTCATGCCCCAGACGTTGCGGCAGCGTCCGAGGCATGCTGGGCATCGTTGCAGGCGGACAAGTCGACTGCACAAATGTTGGAGATTCCTGCCGAGTCGTTCGAGAAGATGCCTGATATCTCGGTTGACTATGCTGTGATGGAACGTTCTTCGAACGTAGTGGTAGTTCCTTCCAGTTTCGGCTGGAGCGACATCGGCTCGTGGGGCGCAGTGCGCGACCTGGCCACACCTGATCAGGACAGCAACCGTGTTGTTGGCGATGCGATCTTCGTCGATAGCCGTAACACTTACGTACAGAGCCCGGACCGTGTCGTTGCCGCGGTCGGCGTGACTGATCTGATGATTGTCGATACGCCGGACGCGCTACTGGTTGCACATCCCGATCGAGCGCAGGACGTAAAGCAGGTCGTTGCTCGTCTGAAGAAGCGTAATCACGACGCGTACAAGCTGCACCGTACTGTAAGTCGTCCGTGGGGAACCTACACGGTGCTTGAAGAAGGGCCGCGCTTCAAGATCAAGCGTATCGAAGTAAAGCCAGGCGGGAGTCTTAGCCTGCAGATGCACCATCATCGCAGTGAACATTGGATCGTTGTGTCCGGGATGGCAAGGGTCATCAACGGCGATCGGGAAATCTTCGTAGGCACCAACGAGTCAACCTACATCCCTGCCGGCCACAAGCATCGCCTTGAGAATCCCGGCGTACTAGATCTCGTGATGATCGAAGTCCAGAGCGGCGAGTACCTTGGGGAAGACGACATCGTTCGCTTTCAAGACGTGTACGGGCGGGCTTGATGCTGGGAATGCTGAGAGCCCTATGGGCCTATCGCGGCTTCATCGCGGGCAGTGTCAAGCGGGAATTCCAGTCCAAGTACCGTAATTCCCTGCTCGGCGCAGCATGGACCGTGCTCAATCCGCTCGCGATGATCGTCGTCTACACGGTGATCTTCTCGCGAGTCATGCATGCTCGTCTGCCCGGTGTGGAAAGCACCTTTGCATACAGCATCCATCTATGCGCCGGCGTGCTGCCGTGGGGGATGTTCGTTGAAATCGTCAGCCGCGGGCAGACTGCTTTCATCGACAACGCCAACCTGCTCAAGAAATTGAGCTTTCCGCGGCTGTGCTTGCCGGTGATCGTGGTCGCCAACGCGCTCGTCAACTTCGTGATCGTGTTCGGGCTGTTCACCGCATTCCTGCTGATCACGGGCAATTTCCCGGGCGTACAGTACTTGGCGGTTTTCCCGGTGCTGCTGGTGATGATCCTGTTCGCGATTGGCCTCGGCGTCACGTTGGGCGTGTTGAACGTATTTTTCCGTGATGTCGGGCAATTCTTCGGGATCGTGCTGAACTTCTGGTTCTGGCTGACACCGATCGTCTATTCGGTCGACATCCTGCCCGACGCGGTGAAATCGGGCATGAGTTTCAATCCGATGGCATCGTTGATCCAGGCGTTTCAAGTCACGCTGGTGCAGCGCACATGGCCCGACTGGCAATCGCTTTGGCTGCCGGCCGTTCTTGGCGTCGGTTTGTGTTTCTTCGGCCTAGGGCTGTTCCGCAAGCATGCGGGCGAAATGGTGGATGAACTCTGATGGGCACCATTACCGTTACCAATCTGGGCAAGGCCTACAAGCAGTACCCGACGCGCTGGTCGCGTCTGTTGGAGTGGATGGATCCGCGTCGCAAGGAACATCACAAGCTTCACTGGGTACTGCGCGACGTGAATTTTTCGGTGCGCTCGGGCGAAGCGCTCGGCATCATCGGCATCAACGGCGCAGGCAAGAGCACGCTGTTGAAAATGATTGTCGGTACCACGCAGCCCACCGTTGGCAGCGTGACGATGACCGGGCGCGTGGCCGCGCTGCTGGAACTCGGGATGGGGTTTCATCTCGATTTCACCGGACGCCAGAATGTGATGATGGCCGGTCAACTGCTCGGCTATAGCGTCGACGAACTGACTGCGCTGATGCCGGAAATCGAGGCGTTCGCTGAAATCGGCGAATACATCGATCAGCCGGTGCGCGTGTATTCGAGCGGGATGCAGATGCGTCTCGCATTCAGCGTCGCGACTGCTCGCCGGCCCGATGTGCTGATCGTCGATGAAGCGCTGTCGGTTGGCGATGCGTATTTCCAACACAAGAGCTTCGACCGCATCCGCGAGTTCGGCAAGCGAGGCACGACGCTTCTGATCGTGGCACACGACAAGGCCGCGATTCAGGCGATCTGCGATCGCGCGGTTCTGCTGAATGCGGGGCGGTTAGAGATGGAAGGGCCGCCCGAAGCGGTCATGGACTACTACAACGCGATGCTGGCTGACCGGGAGAATAGTGAGGTCAGGCAGGAAACGCTCGGCAGCGGCGCCGTGCAGACCGTGTCGGGAACCGGCGAGGCGCTGATTGAAGACGTCGCGCTAGTCGACCAGACCGGGCAACCGGTCGAGGTTATCGGTGTCGGGCAATCAGTCGCGCTGCGCGTCAAGGTCAGATGCGCACAGGCGATTCCCGAGCTGGTAGTCGGGTACATGATCAAGGACCGACTCGGGCAGACGGTGTTCGGCACGAACACTTACCACTTGAAACGGGTGCTGGTCGATCTTGCCGAAGGGCAGTCCGTGGAGTTGCATTTCGAATTCCAGGCGAACATCGGCGTGGGCAGTTATTCCGTTGCCGTTGCGTTGCACACCGGGGATGCGCATCTCGCGAACAATTACCAATGGCGCGATCATGCTCTGGTGTTCAACGTCGTGAACATAAAGATGGATGATTTCGTCGGCGTTGCATGGTTGCCGACGACGGTGAGGAGTTTGCCGTAGTGGACAGTTTTTATCGTGCGTTCGAGGACCGGCATCGCGGGTCGAGAGACCTGATCAAAGGCCGGCTCGAAAAATACGGGCCGTTCGTGCAGCCGTTGGCCGCGTTGTATCCGGGCGCCATGACGTTCGATGTCGGGTGCGGTCGCGGCGAGTGGCTCGAGGTGATGATTGAGGCCGGTTTCAACGCGACGGGCGTGGATCTCGACGCCGAGATGCTGGAGGCATGCCGCGAGCGAAATCTGCCGGCATTTCAGGGTGACGCGATCGAGCGTCTCGCCGCACTCGACTCGAACAGCCACGCATTGATTTCGGCCTTTCATGTTGTCGAACATGTGAGCTTCGAGCAATTGAAGACGCTCGTGCGCGAGGCGCTGCGCGTGTTGAAACCCGGTGGCCTGCTCATTCTCGAGACGCCCAATCCGGAAAACATCGCGGTGGCGACGTGCAACTTCTATATCGATCCGTCGCACCAGAAGCCGGTTCCGCCGCTATTGCTCTCCTTCGTCGCTGAGCATGCTGGCTTCGATCGTGTCAAGGTAGTACGGCTTCAGGAGCCTGCGGAATTGCATGATCCAGGGACGGCGACTCACTTGCTGAATGTTCTCGGTGGGGTGAGTCCCGACTATGCCGTGGTTGCGCAGAAGGAAGCTGGCTCGACGCAGGGAGCGTTTGATCAGGCGTTTGATACCGATTACGGACTTACTATCGAGGCCCTCGCAACGCGATACGAAGCACGACTTGCAGCGAATACTTTGCATGTCGAAGAACGGTTGCAGCAAGCGGAGGAATTGTTGCGCCAGTCAGGGGAACGGTTGGTTGAACTGACTGGCCGTCTCGGCGCGCTCGTCGCACAGTCGCAGAGTGCCGAGGAACGACTCCGGCGCTTCGACGAGCAAGGCAAGCTGGTCGAGAAGCAGAGCCAGCTTGCCGTGGAGCGCAATCAACTTGCGGAGGAGCGAAACCAGATTGCGGCGGAGCGTATCCGGCTTGCCGAGGAACGAATCCAGTTGGCCGAAGGGCGAAGCCAGCCTGCCGACGAAGAGCGCCAGCGGGCCGAACATCAGCTTTCCGAGGCGCATGCACGGCTCCAACAGGCCGAGGCCATGATGCATCAGGCGAATGCGCAATTGCATGCCGTGTATCACAGCACGTCGTGGCGCATTACTCGACCGGTTCGGATCGTGGGACTTGTGCTGAAAGGGCACGGAAAAGCAGTTTGCAAAGCGGGGCTCAAGCGCGTGATCCTGCGTACCGCTCAGTTCGGAGAAAAAAATCCATGGTTCCGACGGCTGGCGGTATCCGCCCTTAATCGTGTCCCGGGCGTCAAGCAACGACTGATTTCCGTCGTTTCCGGCACCGTGCATTCGTATCACCCTCGGTCCGATGTGCCGCTGGAGAGCTTGAGCCCGCGTGCCCAACACATTCATGCTTCCCTGGTTCGGGCGGCAAAAAGCTACAAGAAGAAGGAGAGGGCCTGATGCGGATCGTCATCGATATGCAGGGCGCGCAGAGTACGGGGTCGCGCAATCGAGGCATAGGCCGCTACACGCAGGCAATCGCAAAAGGACTGGTGCGCAATCGCGGGGAGCATGAAATTGTTCTGGCTTTGAGCGGTTTGTTTCCGGAAACCATCGGGACGATTCGCGAGGCCTTTGCGGAGTTGCTGCCGCCTGAAAATATTCGGATTTGGCATGCAGCGGGCCCTGTATCGCACGTCGAAAAATCGAACGACTGGCGGCGGCATGCTGCGGAACTGGGATTCGAATCCTTTCTGTGCGCGCTGAAACCCGATTTCATCTATGTCACCAGTCTGTTCGAGGGACTGGGCGACGATGCGGTTACCAGCATACATCGGCTACAACGCGAAATTCCTGTCGCCACCACGCTCTACGACCTGATTCCGTACATCAATCCGGATCCGTACCTTAACAATCCCGCCGTGAAATCCTGGTATCTGGAGAAGATCGAGCATTTGCGTCGGGCCGATTTGTGGCTGGGTATTTCCGAGTCGTCACGGCAGGAGGGCATTACGCATCTGGGGTTGTCCGAAGACGGATCGGTCAACATCGGCACCGACGCAGACGATTCGTTCCAGACCATTGACGTATTCCCAGAGCGGGAAGCGGCGTTGCGTAAGCAATATGGACTGACGAAACCGTTCGTTCTCTACACGGGCGGCATCGATCATCGCAAGAATGTAGAAGGCCTGATTCGCGCTTATGCGTTGCTGCCAGAAACGGTGCGGCGCGATCACCAACTGGCGATCGTATGCTCGGTACAGCCAGCCAACCGGCAGGAACTCGAGCGCCTCGCGCAGCAACACGGCTTGAATCGGGACGAGGTCGTGCTGACCGGATTCGTATCGGACGAGGATCTGCTATTTTTCTACAACCTCTGCAAGTTATTCGTCTTCCCATCATGGCACGAAGGCTTTGGCCTGCCTGCACTCGAGGCGATGCGTTGCGGCGCACCCGTCATTGGTGCGAATACGTCCAGCTTGCCGGAAGTCATCGGGTGGGATGACGCGTTGTTCGACCCGCATTCTGATGTGGCCATCGCCGATGCGATACAGCGAGGCTTGACCGATGCATCTTTCCGGGACGCATTGATTCGGCACGGGAAGAGTCAATCGCGCCGGTTTTCGTGGGACGAGAGTGCGCGCCGTACGGTTGCGGCGATGGAGCAATGGCATGCTCGCGCCAAACAGCGCCCACCTCAGCGTGAAACCCGCCGCCTGAAGCTCGCCTACGTTTCGCCGCTACCGCCGGCGCGCACCGGAATTGCGGGCTATAGCGCCGAGCTGTTACCCGAACTGGCGCATTTCTATGATATCGATGTCATCGTCGATCCTGAGACTGCCGGAAACCCGCACTTCGACGGGGTGTCGGTAAGGTCGCCTCAATGGTTTCTTGAAAACGCCGGTCTGTACGACCGAGTGGTCTATCACTTCGGCAACTCGTCGTTCCATCGCTACATGTTTCCGCTTCTGGACGCTGTTCCCGGAGTGGTTGTACTGCATGACTTTTTCCTGTCAGGCATCGTTGCGGAAATGGAGTGCCAAGGGCTGCTGCCCGGTTCATGGTCGCAATCGCTGTATGAGAATCATGGCTATGCGGGACTGGCCGAACGGCATCGGCAAGCGGATCCCGGCGATGTCGTCTGGAAGTATCCGTGCAGCCTCGAGGTGATTCAAAAAAGTCTGGGCCTGATCGTTCACGCCGAGAATTCGAAACGCCAGGCCATGCGATGGTATGGCGGTAACGTCGACGACTGGATCGAAATCCCGTTGCTGCGTGCCAACGATGTCGATTTCGACAAGGGGCGCGCGCGCGCAGAGCTGGGCATCGGAGAAGACGACTACCTGGTTTGCGCATTTGGGTTGCTGGGGCCGATGAAGCTGAATCTCCAGCTGCTCAAGGCTTGGAGTGGTTCGCAACTGGCAAAGGATCCGACCTGCCATCTGGTTTTCGTCGGCGAGAATGACCCGGGGCAATACGGGCGAGACGTGACTCGCCTGATTCGCGATCTCGGTCTGAGCACGAACGTCCGGATCACCGGCTGGACGGATGCTGTGGTCTTCCGCCAGTATCTTGCGGCAGCCGACGTTGGCGTGCAGCTGCGAACCTTGTCGAGAGGCGAGACGTCTGCAGCGGTGCTCGATTGCATGAATTACGGCAAGGCAGTCATCGTCAACGAGAACGGCAGCATGGCCGATCTCGACGATGACACTGTTTGGAAGCTACCGGACGAGTTCGACGATCGGCAACTCAGCATGGCGCTGGAAACGCTGCGTTCCGATGCAGCGTTGCGCATGAAGCTCGGCCATGCTGCAAGGCAGGTCATCCTGAGTCGCCACGCGCCGGCTTTGTGCGCGGAGCAGTATCGGGATGCCATTGAGCGTTTCCATGTTGCCGCCGTATCTCATCCCGGTATACTTGCGCGCGAAATCATCAGCGAGGCAGGAGCGGCCGATGACATTCGTTTGCAGCAAACCGCGGTGGCTCTGGCCAAGAACTTCGTACCGCGCAACGGCAAGCGTCAGCTCTTGGTGGATATCTCCGAGCTGGTGCAGCACGATGCGAAAAGCGGCATTCAACGCGTGGTCAGGAGCTTGATCAAGGAGTGGCTCGAGAATCCTCCCACGGGCTTCCGGGTGGAACCGGTTTACGCGACACCGACGCAGACGTATGTTTATGCGCGACGATTTGCTGCAAAGCTCATGGGGTTCGAGGACGCATGGCTGCATGATGCGCCGATCGACTATGGGCAGGGCGATGTGTTCGTCGGCTTAGACCTCGCGCCGGAACTCGTGCCCGCTCAGCGGGCGTTTTACCAGCAGCTCCGTTTTCACGGCGTGCAGGTTAAGTTTGTCGTCTACGACCTGCTGTGTATTTACTTGCCCCAGTATTTTGGGCCCGGTGTGGCCGAGAACTTCGGCAGGTGGCTTGAGATCGTCGCCGAAAGCGACGGTGCATTCTGCATTTCGCGGGCGGTCGCGGACGATCTTGCTCGATGGATGGCACAGCATGCGCCGGAGCGGCAAGCGAGCTTCTCGATCGACTGGTTCCACTTGGGCGCGGATATCCGGAACTCCGTAGCATCAACTGGGCTTCCTGCGGATGCGGTCAGTTTGCTCGGGACGCTGAAAAAATCGCCGTCCTTCTTGATGGTCGGGACACTAGAGCCGCGCAAGGGGCATGCTCAAGTACTGGATGCCTTCGAGCAGCTTTGGCGAGAAAATCAGCAAGTCAATCTTGTCCTCGTGGGCAAGCAAGGGTGGTTGGTCGGCGATTTGTTGTCGCGGCTGAAGGGGCATCGAGAGCTCGGCCGCCGCCTGTTCTGGCTGGAAGGTATCAGTGACGAATACCTGGACGAGATTTACGCGGCATGTTCGTGCCTGGTGGCAGGCTCATACGGGGAGGGCTTCGGCCTTCCTTTGATCGAGGCCGCACAGCATGGGATTCCCATCATTGCCCGAGATATCCCCGTGTTCCGGGAAGTCGCAGGCGATCATGCCTACTATTTCGCCGGTGCGACCGGCGCAGAACTGGCCACCGAGATAAACGCCTGGCTGGAGCTTGAAGGCAGCGGGCAGGCACCTTCGTCCGAAGGCATGCCCATCTTGACTTGGGCGCAGAGTTCTCACGAGTTGGCCAAGCTTTTCGCAAAAAGCGCATCACTTTCGTAAGGAAGAGCATCACTATGAAAACAGTCATCATTACCGGCATCACCGGCCAAGACGGCGCATATCTCGCCGAACTTCTGCTCGAGAAGGGCTATTCCGTTTACGGTACCTACCGCCGTACCAGCTCGGTGAACTTCTGGCGCATCGAAGAGCTCGGCATCGCCAAGAACCCGAACCTGCATCTCGTCGAATACGATCTGACCGATCTGTCGGCGAGCATCCGCTTGCTGCAGACGACGGGTGCGACGGAGGTCTACAACCTGGCTGCGCAAAGCTTTGTCGGCGTGTCGTTCGACCAGCCGGTTACCACCGCAGAGATCACCGGCATCGGTCCGCTGAACCTGCTCGAGGCGATCCGTATCGTCAACCCGAAGATCCGCTTTTACCAAGCGAGCACGTCCGAAATGTTCGGCAAGGTGCAGGCGATCCCGCAGATCGAATCGACGCCGTTCTATCCGCGCAGCCCATATGGCGTGGCAAAGCTGTATGCGCACTGGATCACGGTGAACTATCGCGAGAGCTACGACATCTTCGGCTGCAGCGGGATCCTGTTCAATCACGAGTCACCGCTGCGCGGCCGCGAATTCGTTACGCGCAAGATCACCGACTCTGTCGCGAAGATCAAGCTCGGTCAGCTCGATGTGCTCGAACTGGGCAACATGGATGCGAAGCGCGACTGGGGCTTCGCGAAGGAATATGTCGAAGGCATGTGGCGCATGCTGCAGGCCGATGAGCCGGATACTTACGTGCTGGCCACGAACCGGACCGAGACCGTGCGCGATTTCGTCCGCATGGCGTTCAAGGCGACCGGTGTCGAGCTCGAATTCAAGGGCAGCGACGCGAGTGAAACCGCAGTCGATGTCGCGACGGGCAAGACGGTGGTTCGCGTCAATCCGAAGTTCCATCGCCCGGCTGAAGTCGATTTGCTGATCGGCAATCCGGAGAAAGCGAAGCAGAAGCTTGGCTGGGAGCCGAAGACGACGCTCGAAGAGCTGTGCGCGATGATGGTCGAAGCGGATTTGCGTCGCAATGAATGCGGTTTCTCGTTCTGACGCCCCGCGTGCCCTGATCACGGGGCTCGGCGGCTTCACCGGCGACTATCTGGCGCAGTCGCTGCGGGCCGCCGGCTATCGCGTGTTCGGTACCGCACACGGTGCCGAAGTCACGGGGGCCGACATGTATCGGGTGGACCTCTGCGATCGCGCAGCGTTGGCGCAAGTCGTGGCCGACGTGCAGCCGGACGTGGTCGCGCACCTCGCGGCGATCGCATTCGTCGCGCACGGGGACGCCGACGCGATCTATCGTACCAATGTGGTCGGCACGCGTAACCTACTGGAGGCGCTGGCGAACTCGGAGAACCGCCCGAAGGCGGTCCTGCTGGCGAGCAGTGCCAACATCTATGGCAACGCCGCGGTCGAGGTCATCGACGAGTCAGTCGAGCCGAATCCCGCGAACGACTATGCCGTCAGCAAGCTGGCGATGGAGTACATGTCGCGCCTGTGGCACGACAAGTTGCCGATTGTCGTCGCGCGTCCATTCAACTACACGGGCGTCGGGCAGTCGCCGCAATTTTTGCTGCCGAAGATAGTCAGTCATTTCCAGCGTGGCGAGCGCGTGATCGAACTTGGCAACATCGACGTCGAGCGCGATTTTTCCGACGTACGCCGTGTGTCGGATGCATACCGGCGTCTGCTGCAGCTGGCGCCGGCCGGCGGCGTGTTCAACGTTTGTTCAGGGCGAGCCGTATCACTGAAAGCAGTGATCGCGATGATGGAGCAGATCGCCGGCTACACGATCGAGGTACGCGTCAATCCGGCATTCGTGCGAGCGAACGAAGTGCGCCGATTGCAGGGCGACGGTACGCGATTGCAGGCCGCCGTCGGGCCGCTCGATAACATTCCGCTGGAAAGCACGCTGCGCTGGATGTTCAGCGGAGGGCGTGGGTGAAAGTCGGTTTCGGTACGACCGCCCTTGCGCGGAGCAGCGCGCATGGCGGCGTTGACGGCATCGGGTCGTATACGCGCGAGCTGGGTCATGCGTTGCTGGCTCGCGGCCGGATCGACCTGGTACCTGCCGGCTTCGGTGCGGTCGTCGGCAACGATGTGTTTCCGGGCGCGCGGCCGCCGGTAAATCTCGGTCGGCACGAGATCGCGACGATGCTGGGCGCCGTCACTCCGTGGTCCTGGGTCGACGCGCAGGCGTTGCGTGCGGAACGGGTGGACGTATTCCATGCGACGGATCACCTGATTCCGCGGCTTTCGGGCATCCCCGTGATTGCGACGCTGATGGACGCCATTCCGTTGTCGCATCCGGAGTGGACGACGATCCGGCTGGCTGCGTTGCGCCGCTGGCTGCTGCGGCGCTCAGGGCAATGGGCTGACCATGTAATCACGATCTCGGATTATTCGAAACGGGAAATCGTCGAGCATTTCGGCATCGCGCCGGACCGGATCTCTGTCGTGCCGCTGGGTGTGCATCCACGCTTCTTCGACCAGATCGATCCGATCGAACGAGCTGCGGTGCTGAAGCGGCTCGGTCTTCCCGAGCAATTCTTCCTGTGTGTTGGAACCCTGCAGCCGCGAAAGAACCTCGAGCGGGTGGTCGACGCCCATGCGAGCCTGCCGGCCGCGTTGCGCCGAGACATCCCACTGGTCATCGTCGGTCGGGCCGGCTGGGGATGCGAGCAACTCGTCGCACGATTGAGTGCGGACCAGGGGGGCGGCGTCCGCTGGCTCCAGTACCTTCCCGACCACGACGTGCGCGCGCTGATGCAGGCAGGCAGCGCGCTGGTGTTCGCGTCGCTGTGCGAGGGCTTTGGGCTGCCGGTCGCCGAGGCCTTTGCTTCGGGGCTGCCGGTGATCGCTTCCAACACGACATCCGTTCCCGAAGTTGCAGCGGATGCGGCTATCCTGATCGATCCGGCTAGTGTTGGCGAGATCGCCGAAGGAATGCGGCTGATCGTCAAGCAGCCGGGTAAGGCCGATGCATTGCGCGCGGCAGGCCTTGCGCGCGCACGTGCGCTGAACTGGTCAACCTGTGCGGATCGGACTCTTGCTGTCTACGACGCCGTTCTGCGCGGTGCGCGTCGTTCATGAATCAATTCGTTGCTAGGAGCACCGTGTGAAGTTGGGGGTGGACATCACTTGGATGGTGGGCAACCATCGCGGCATGGGGCGGTTCGCGCGACAGCTGGTGGAGCCGGTTGGCACGTCGGTGCTCGGTCTGGGGCCAGACGGCGTGTGCACGGACGAGTGGCCGTGCGTCAGTGGGGGCCGCGGCTTTTTCCCGTGGTGGGAGCAGGTCGAGTTGCCACGTCTGTGCCGTGCGCAAAAGCTTGACTATCTGCTGTGTCCGTACAACACCGGGCCGTTGCGGTCCACCGGCAATACGCGGGTCATCGCGGTCGTCCATGACCTCATCTACATGAAGCCGTGGCACGTGCTACCGCCGACGCAATCGCTGTACCAGACTCTCGGGCGTGTCTATCGCCGCCATGTGGTGCCGCGACTCGTGCGTCGGGCCGACACCGTGCTGACCATCTCGAGGTATTCGCAACGCGAACTGGTGGACCGGTTCGGGCTGGAGGAAGCGGACGTCCCCGTCATTCCGTGCATGATTCCCGATGACTGGTTCGCACCGCCGTTGAGTCAAGCCGCGCGCCAGCCGGTTTTGTTCACCGTGGCGGGCGAGGTGCCGAGCAAGAACGTCGATCGTCTGCTGCAGGCCTTCGCGCAGGCGCGGTCCGCGTTGGGCAACGACGCGCGGCTCAGGATCGCGGGAATCAAGGCTGACCATCATGCGCATTTTCTCGGGCGGGCGGACGCACTCGGGTTGGCGGGCGTCGTCGAACTGCTTGGCTATGTGTCGCGGGAGGAACTGCGCGAGCAGTACCGGCAGGCCCGCGCGTTCATCTTTGCTTCGTTATTCGAAGGGTTCGGGATTCCATTGCTGGAGGCGATGGCGTCCGGTACGCCCGTCGCATGCAGCAACACGACATCGATGCCCGAGATCGTCGGCGAGTGCGGCCTGCAGTTCGATCCTTATTCGGTAGAAGACATGGCGGAACAGATCCGCAGGGTATGGGACGACAGCACGCGATTCGACGTGGCGGTCGGCGCCGGCATGGACCGCGCGCGTACCTTCTCGGAGTCCGCCGTTCGTCCGTCGATTCAGGATTTCTGGGCGCGTCTGTCATGAGCCGGGACAAGAAGAAGCTACTGGTGCTGACGCCCCGGTTTCCGTATCCGGTGATCGGCGGCGACAAGCTGCGGATCTATCACCTGTGCAGGGTGCTCTCGCGACATTACTCGCTGACGCTTCTGAGCTTGTGTGAAACACCGGAAGAGTTGCGTGCCGAATTGCCTGACGATGGCGTGTTCGACCAAGTCGAACGGATTTTTCTGTCCAAGGCGCGTTCGTATGTCAACACGTTATTTGCGTTGCCGACCCGCACGCCGCTCCAGGTGGCGTACTACCGGAGCGGCGCGTTCCAGGAGGCCGTGTCTCGGCTGCTGCCGTCGCACGATGGCGTATTGGTCCATCTGGTGCGCTGTGCCGAGTATGTGCGCTGGTCGGACAAGCCGCGCATCCTCGAAATGACCGACGCGATTTCGCTCAACTACAGTCGCGTCAAGCAGCTCAGGAACGCGAGGGGTCTGAAGTCGAGTGTATTCAGCATCGAAGCGAAGCGTCTGCTGGACTACGAGCGCACGATTGTCGACGACTTCAACCTGTCGGTGCTGGTGTCGAGGACCGATCGCGATTACCTGTTCCCCGGCGAGCCGGACAAGCGGGTAATGGTGTGTTCGAACGGCGTGGACCTGTCCGGACTGCCGTATTCGGCGCGGAGCATGGCGAGCCGCTTGCTGGTCTTCATCGGCGACATGCGGACCGTTCAAAACCAAGACATGTGCCACTTCTTCGCCGAAGCGGTGCTGCCGCTGTTGCGCAAGCGCGCGGACTATCGGTTCCGAATCGTCGGATCCATCGCACCCGCATTGGCGGAGCGATTCCGTGAGTACGATGGCGTCGAGGTGACCGGCCGCGTTGAATCGGTTGCCGAGGCGGCGGCCGACGGCGCGGTCGGTGTATGTCCGATGCGGATTGGCGCGGGGGTGCAGAACAAGATCCTCGAATACATGGCGCTCGGGCTGCCGGTCGTCACGACATCGCTCGGGCACGAAGGGCTCGGGGCGAAGAGCGGGCAGGACCTATTGATCGCGGACACGCCGGAGGCGTTCGTCGAGCGTATCGAGTGGCTGATGGCACACCCGTCCGAGGCGGTGGAAATGGCCGGTCATGCGCGGCAATTCGTCGAGCAGGAGCACGGTTGGAGCGAGATGATCAGGCCTTTGGTTAGCCGCATAGACAGCCTACTGCGCATTGACAAGGCGTGACGCTCGAGTGCCGGTAGGCCAGCGTGGCCATTGGTACCCGCACCGAACGATGGGGTTCTCGCGGCAGAGGACGGAATAGGAACTGAGAAATGGAGCGGGTATGATCTATGGATATTTGACGTTGATGCTGAGCAGTATTGCCAGTGCGGCCGCGAGTGTGCTTTTGAAGTTGGCTGCGGACTTGTCGCCTGATAGCGCGCGGCTTTTTCAGATTCTGGGTGGCATGGGATTGAAGGTAGTGGCGGTAGGGTGCTATGGCATTGGTTTTATTTTTTATTCCATGTCATTGAAATCGATTCAGTTGCAGGTTGCTTATCCAGTTATGGTTGGGATGACGATCTTGTTGTTGTTTGCTTATGGGTTTGTAATGTCGCAGCTGGTGTCGCCGATGTCAATTTTGGGTGCTGTATTTGTATGTGTTGGGATATTTATCATCTCGCTCAAATAAATAAAGACGGCCTGACAGTGAGGCTGCTAGTGATGTGTTCTTTCGGGGGGTGTTGATGCTTTCTCACAGAAAATTTTTCTGGGCGGCGTTGATTCTTGTCGTGTTTTTTGCGAGCTTGAGTGTTCGAGATGTGCGACCTAATATTTCTGGCGATGGGTTGGAATATACTCTTATGGCTCAAGCTTTTCTTGAGCATGGAACACCAAATATAACTCAAGATGACTATCGCGCAGTGCAGTCGTATGACGGAGATGTCGGGACCAATGTTCCAGAAGTCGCCGCGCGAAGCTCGTTGTCGACATCTCCCCCGTTTTTTCGTGATGCGGGCAGCCGATACTACTCTTATCATTTTTGGCTTTATTCTTTATTTGTTGTTCCATTTTTTTTTGGGGTTAAATTATTCGGCCTAGCAACGCCTTGGGCCTTTGTGGCGACTAATCTGGCTTTTGCTCTTGCCGCGTCCTGCGCGATCTGTGCTTGGCGCGGGGTTGGCAGAGAGCAACGGTTGTTTCTGCTGACATTGTATTGGAGTTGCGGAACGATACCTTACGTCAGTTGGACGCATCCTGAGGTGTTTTCAGCGTCGTTGCTTGTTGTGTCTATGATAGGCGCATTGAGTCGCCGGTACGTGATGGCGGCAATTGCGGCAGCAATTGCGGCACAGCAAAATCCTCCGGTCTTGTTTTTGGTAGCGATTTTGCTGGTTATTGATTTTTATTTTAACGCCAGGCGAACCAAATCCATCGTGCCATCTGTTCGGAAGATAGTGGAATGGTTGATATGTGTTGCTTTGTCATTTATTTCGGTTGCTTTCTATTTTTTGCGCTTTGGCGTCGGCAATCTTATTGCTAGCTCTGGCTTCACGAACACTGAATTGATTTCTGCCGGGCGACTATGGTCTTTCTATTTTGATCTGTGCCAGGGCTTGGTTGTGCTGCTTTGGCCGCTGCTAGTGATTATGCCTATGATGGCAATGTACGGAATTTTGGCGCGAAAATTAAGGGCTAGAAATTTCGTTCTTGCGATCAGTTTGATGCTTGCTTCTATAATGCTGGCGGCCCCGTCTATTTCAGCGACAAATTTTAACTCTGGGGCGTCATTCGTTCTTCGTTATGCGTACTGGTCCGGTATTCCGCTTTTGTTCTCCATGGCTATTTTGTGTGCCGATGGAGTTGGATCTCGAGTGCTGGCGTGTATCGGCGTGGCGACTCTTTCTGTTGTCAATTTTTCATATTACAAGGGGGATTGGTGGAGCTATCTATACTATACGCCGATTGCTGAGGAGGCCATGGCAAAGTTTCCGAGAATGTATAATCCAGTTCCGGAGATCTTCATAGAGCGGGGATTGCATATCGATGGGATAATGAATGACAAGGTCATTTATTACTATGCTGTGAACGGTGAGGTCCGCAAAGTCCTTCTGAACGGAAACTTCGGCGATGTATCGGATTTTAAATGTTCAAATGGTAAGGGCGGGGAGGAGTACGTCGGTTCTGTTTCTCGATCCGAGCAAGGGTGGATCTATTTTAATTTGAAGCCGGGATGCCCGACACTTCATGAAGACCGTGGGACCTATGAAGTACCCCTGGCGGTTGGCGTTGGCGATACGTTATCTTTCCGTAGGGTTGGAAGCGGTAGGCTCTATTTGGGTTCGGGGTGGTCAAAATCAGAATCATGGGGTACATGGTCCGACGCGAGTCAGGCGTCGATCATGCTGCCGCTGAAAAAGAATGATGTTAGCGAGCTTTCATTTTCCGCAAATGCACTCGTAACTGCCAAGCGCGCAGAGCAGGTGGTAGATGTTGTTGTGAATGGTGTGAATGCTGGGCCTGTTTCGCTGAACTCTTCCGATAACAACCAAATTGATATTCGTATACCGCAAGACGCCATGTCGGATATAGGGAGATCGGGCGTGCTGAAATTAGATTTCAAATTCCACGACCCCGTTAGTCCGAAAGATTTGGGCATCAACGGAGATGACCGTACGCTGGGCATGGGGTTGATATTACTGACGATTAAGTGATAACTGAGGGCGCTTGGCCCTGGAGAGCTATCTATGTAAGCGGCTCCCGGCTTCAGTCACGGTATGCGGAAGGTCAGCGAATGTGGTCGAACAGAGAGGGCGCCGTCTGCTTCGCGGCCTTGATTCTCGTCAGATGGCCACCCAGAAAACTAGCCCGCACAGCGCAATCACAATGAAGCTCACGTGATCGCGGACGGCGAAGATGATCGGATCATCGTGCATGTGACCTCGATGCGCGATGATCCATGTTCGGCTGATCCAGTAAAGTAAAAGGGGACAGGCGAACCAGATCAATTGCGGATGACTGTAGAGTTGGGCTGTCTTCGGGTCCTGAATGTACATCGCCAGCACGAGCACCGACAGATACCCCGACGCACCGCCGAGAGACGAAACCAGCTCGAGATCGGTTGCGACGTAGCCGCGCCCGCGCGATTGGGTGAGACCGCGCCTCTTCATTGAGAGTAGTTCAGCGTAGCGCTTGACTAGGGCAAGACTGAGAAAGATGAACATCGAGAAGGCAAGTAGCCAGAACGTCAAATGTGCACCGATCGCAGTTGTGCCTGCAACGATACGCACGGTGTACAGCATCGCGAGCACGACGACGTCAACCATCACCAGTCGCTTCAGTACTGCCGAATAGGCAAGGGTCAGTGCATAGTAGCCGAGCAGCACGATTGAGAAGCGCCAAGGTAGCGCGACGAGCGCTAGTGCGAACGCGCAGACGAGCAACACAGGAAAGGCCACAAGTCCCCATGTCAGCGGTAGGGCACCGGACGCTAGCGGGCGACGACATTTGGTCGGATGGTGCCGATCGTCTTCCAGGTCGAGCAGGTCGTTGAGCAGGTAAACGCTCGATGCACAGAGCCCGAAAGTCACGAAGGCCAGCACTGCATTGGCAACCAGATGTGGCGACCCCAGCATATGTCCAGCGAGTAGCGGCAGAAAGATCAGCAGATTTTTCAACCATTGATGCATGCGCAGCGACTTGGCCCACACCTTTAAGGCTGGGGGCCTGGATTCAAATACCCGTTCGACGTTGCCGGTTTTCTGCGCAGCGCGTTTGACGGCTGCCGTTGCATTGACGACATAGGCGCGCTTTGCTGCCTGCCAGACAGGAATATCGTCCCGGGAATTGCCCGCGTAATCGAAGCCGTCTTCACCGAATCGGGCAACGAGTTGGTCTCTTTTTTGGTGGGAGGACAGGTTAACCTGATCGTCGGTCGCAAAGACCTCATCAAATAACTGTAGATGATCGGCGATCGCATGTGCGTACTTTGCGTGGCTTGCGGTTGCAAGCACGATCGGACGCCCATTCGCGCGTTCTTCTCTGAGCCAGTCAACGATCTGCGAGTCATACGGAAGCACGCCGACATCGAGCTCTGTATGGGTTGCCAGTTTCGATTTCAACGCGACCTTTCCCCCTTTGGCCAACCACCACAGCGGGGTGGCGAAACGAAGCGGAAAGGACTTCAGGTAAGAGAATCCCGACTCGATAAGAACGTCGGAGCGAAGCAAGGTGCCGTCGAGGTCGACAACGAGTGGTCTGCTAATCATGTGTATTTGTTGCCGCCAGCGCTGCTTTGAGTACTTTGCGCCCGGCACGCATATCGGGCAAGCTTTCGTATTGCTAAACGGACGCCATCATGCAGGAAAACGTATGGCGCATCAACCCGCCGACCGGGGCTCATCAATTGGGGCCGCGTCATACGGGCAACGGGTTTTATTAAAACTGGCCTAACACGTTTGCGCGTGTCACGCAGACATCGAGAGAGGGAGGCAGATGCCCGGACGGTATACTGGAGCATGCTTGCCATTACCGGTATGAATACGCGGCGCACTGCAACTTGACGGTCCACCGCGATCATGCTTTTTTTGATCGCTTTGCCCGGGGGAACTTCGCTGATGCATGTCGTGGTAACGGGGGCAAATGGCTTTGTTGGCCGCGCCCTATGTCGTACGTTGATCGAGGACGGTCATCGGGTGACCGGTATCGTTCGGGGTGCCGGCACTGCGCCCTTCGGTGTTGACGAATGTGTATATACGGGTCACGAGTTCGCGGATATCTGCGAACATTGGCCGGCCGCGCCCGGTGCAGTCGATTGCATCGTGCATCTCGCCGCGCGCGTACACGTGATGAACGACTCGGCTTCGGATCCCGATGCCGAGTTTCGTGCGATGAACGTCGACGGCACCTTGCGTATCGCCGAAGCCGCGCACCGGTACGGGGTACGTCGCATCGTATATGTCAGTAGCATCAAGGCCATCGCGGAGAGCGATGGGGGCCTGTCGCTGCACGAAGATGCTCCAGCTCGCCCCGAGGATCCTTACGGACGTTCGAAGCATGACGCAGAGATGCTGCTTCGACAGTTCAGCGATTCGACCGGTCTGGAGACGGTGATCGTCCGTCCACCGCTTGTTTACGGTCCTGAGGTGCGTGCAAATTTCCTGAGGATGATTGACGCCGTGTCGCGCGGCATTCCGTTGCCGCTCGGCGCCGTTGCTGCACGGCGCAGCATTGTCTACATTGATAACCTTGCCGACGCGTTGCTGCATTGCGCAAGCGATCCTTGCGCGACGCTCGAATGCTTTCATGTTGCCGACGATGATCCGCCTTCGGTGAGCGAACTGCTACGAATGGTAGGCGATGCGCTTGGCAGGCCGGCCCGACTCTTCCCGGTGCCGCTCCCTGCACTTCGGCTAGTCGGTCGATTGACCGGCCGAAGTGCGGCGCTCGATCGTCTGACCGGTAGCCTTCAACTCGATACCAGCCGGATCAAGCGGGTGCTTGAGTGGCATCCACCCTATACGACCCGCCAGGGCCTCGAAGCGACTGCCGCATGGTATCGTTCGCGCGATACACGAAAATAAAAGCCACATGCTTCTCGCGAATCCCACTTGGCTCACCACGGCAGCGGTGGCTCTGGCCGCCGCATTCGCCTCGACGACGATTCTCCGCGTACTGCTCGCCACCGGGTTGGCCTGGCGTCTTGCCACCGATATTCCGAACGATCGTTCGCTCCATACGTTGCCGACACCGCGAGTTGGCGGATGGGGCATCGTGCCGGTCTGTGTCGTTGCGCTGCTCACGCTGGCGCCGCGACTGTGGCTGATCGCGATCGCCGCTGCCGGGCTGGCTGCGATGTCGCAGATCGACGACCGGCGCGGGCTGCCGGCCCGTGTGCGATTCTCGGCGCACCTCGTGGCAGTCGTCGCACTGATCGTCGTGTTTCCGGCCGATGCGCCCTGGTGGCTGCTCGCCGGCGTGGGTTTCGCAATGGTCTGGCTGACGAACTTGTACAACTTCATGGACGGTGCCGACGGCCTTGCGGGCGGCATGGCGCTGTTCGGCTTCGGCGGGTACGCGGCCGCGGCGCTCAGTGGGGCACAGGCGTCGCCCGATCTCGTCGTTTCCGGGGCGGCGATCGCCGGCGCGGCGCTGGGCTTTCTTCTGCTCAATTTCCACCCGGCGAGACTATTTCTCGGCGACGCCGGGTCGATTCCGCTCGGCTTCCTGGCCGGCGCGTTGGGCTACTGGGGCTGGCGTACCGATATCTGGCCAATCTGGTTTCCCGCGATGATGTTCGCGCCCTTTATTGTCGACGCATCTGTAACACTTTTGAGACGTCTGTTACGTGGTGAAAAGTTCTGGCAAGCACACCGCGAGCATTATTATCAAAAAATGGTCCGATCGGGGGTAGGTCACGGTCGGACCGCTCTTTATTGGTACCTCATCATGCTCGCAGGCATAATTCTGGCCGTGTGGGCAAAGGGCCGCCCCGAACTGCAGCAATGGCTGTCGTTCCTCGCGTGGTATGGCGTCCTGGCGTGGTTCGGATGGTTGATCGACAGGCGCTGGCACCGGTTTCAAGCGGCCGCCGAAAACAATTCTTGAGGTTTCCCGCCGATGTTGCGATCCAGAGCATCCTGGCTGTCACTGAGTGCTTTTCTGTTCGACCTGACGGCGGTTGTCGCCGCATGGTTGTTCGCTTATCTCGTTCGTTTCAATGGCAGCATTCCGCCTGATTTCCTGAATGGCGCGCTGATGGCGCTGACTTGGGTGCTGCCTGTCTACGCGTTGATGTTCCATGTATTCGGCTTGTATCGCGGGCTATGGGTATTTGCGAGCCTCCCCGACCTGATGCGCATCGCAAAGGCAGGGGCCGGCGGCGGCGTGATCGTGATGATCGGCGCCGTGATGTTCCAGCCGCAGCCGATCATCCCGCGCTCGGTGCTGCTCGTGTCGCCGTTGATGCTGTTCCTGGCGATGGGCGGCGCGCGCGCGCTGTATCGCGCGACGAAGGAGTACTACCTGTACGGCGGGCTCGTCGGCAAGGGCAAGCCGGTGCTGGTGCTCGGCGCCGGCACGGCCGGCGCGAGCCTTGCGCGCGAACTGTCGCGCTCCGGCGAATGGCGCCTCGTCGGCCTGCTCGACGACGATGTCACGAAGCAGGGCCGCGAAATCTACGGCTACAAGGTGCTCGGCTCGTTCAACGATCTCAAGCACTGGACCGATGCGATGAAGGTCGAATACGCGATCATCGCGATTCCGTCGGCGTCGGTCGAAACACAGCGTCGCGTTGCGACCCTGTGCGTGCGCGCCGGCGTGAAAGCGATGGTGCTGCCTTCGCTGACCGCACTGATGCCGGGGCAGGGCTTCCTGTCGCAGGTACGGAGCATCGATCTCGAGGATCTGCTCGGCCGCGATGCCGTGACGATCGATACGCCGCATGTCGAGGCGCTGCTGCGCGGCCGCGTCGTGATGGTGACGGGCGCGGGCGGCTCGATCGGCTCCGAGCTGTGCCGGCAGATTCTGCGCTTCGCGCCGGCGCAGCTCGTCGCGTTCGACCTGTCCGAATACGCGATGTATCGGCTGACCGAGGAGCTGCGCGAGCGCTTCCCCGATCTTCCTGTCGTGCCGATCATCGGCGATGCGAAGGATTCGCTGCTGCTCGACCAGGTGATGTCGCGCCACGCACCGCACATTGTGTTCCACGCGGCTGCCTACAAGCACGTGCCGCTGATGGAAGAGCACAACGCATGGCAGGCGCTGCGCAACAACGTGCTCGGCACCTATCGCGTGGCCCGCGCGGCGATTCGCCACGACGTGCGCCATTTCGTGCTGATCTCGACCGACAAGGCCGTCAATCCGACCAACGTGATGGGCGCGAGCAAGCGCCTCGCCGAAATGGCGTGCCAGGCATTGCAGCAGACGAGCGGGCGCACGCAGTTCGAGACGGTGCGGTTCGGCAACGTGCTCGGGAGCGCGGGCAGCGTGATCCCGAAGTTCCAGCAGCAGATCGCGAAGGGGGGGCCGGTGACGGTCACGCACCCGGAAATCACGCGTTTCTTCATGACGATTCCGGAAGCATCGCAGCTCGTGCTGCAGGCGTCGAGCATGGGGCGGGGCGGCGAGATCTTCATTCTCGACATGGGCGAGCCGGTGAAGATCGTCGATCTCGCGTGCGACCTGATCCGCCTGTACGGCTTCTCGGAAGAGCAGATCCGCATCGAGTTCACCGGGCTGCGGCCGGGCGAGAAGCTGTACGAGGAACTGCTGGCGGACGACGAGGCGACGACGCGTACGCCGCACCCGAAACTGCGGATCGCGCGCGCGCGCGAAGTACCGGACAATCTGCTCGATGAATTGCTGCCGTGGTTGATGCAGCACCGCGTGTTGTCCGACGACGAAGTGCGGCGCGATTTGCGGCGCTGGGTGCCGGAATACCAGACGGCCGTTGCCCCCGTGTTGCAGAGCGTGCCGTCGGTGCGCGTCGCATCGAACGGGTGATGCGATCAGGCTGTGAGCCGCACACGTTGTGACAAAAAAAGCGCCCGGCATGGGCGCTTTTTTGTCTGGAAATCGGCGTATCGCTCAGCGGCTCTGTCGGTGCTTGCGCACGACCATCCACCTCGGCGCCCTGAACCGCACGATGCTGAGATAAAGCCAGACATAAGTGAGCGCGAACAGCACGACGAACACGAACAGATGCACCGTATGCCGCCAGAACAGCGTCGCCGGAATCACCGCGACCAGGCACAGCAGCCACAGATAAGGTGAAGTCAGCGAATTGCGTCGCGTCAGATCGTGCGCATGCTTCGTCCCCACGGCCCACCGCATCAGCCGCTTGTACACGAGCATATGCAGGTGCACGCCGTCCGGAATCCCCGGCGACATCCCGCGAATGAACTTCTTCCGGTAGATCGAGAAGCAGGTCTCGAAGATCGGATACATGAACAGCAGCACCGGGTACCACGCGGACACTTCGCGATTGCGCATCACGAGCATGATCGCGAGCTCCGCGAGCATGAATCCGATGAAATACGCGCCGCCGTCGCCGAGGAAGATCAGCCCGGCCGGGAAATTCCACAGGAAGAAGCCGAGCACGGCGCCCATCATGATGATCGACGCGGACATCACGACCGGGTCGTTGACGTGGAACGCGACGTACGCGAGCGACGCGAACATCATGAAGCTGACCATCGAGGCGAGCCCGTTGAAGCCGTCGATGATGTTGATCGCATTCGCGAGCGCCGCGACCGCGAGCACCGTGATGAACGCCGAGATGGCGACATACCCGAGCAGGAAATCGAGCGGCGGCACGCTGATGCGCTTGACCGCGATGCCCATCAGCCAGAACGCCAGCGCGGCCGCGCCCATCGTGCAGAGCAGCCGCGCGCGCGGCGACACGCGCTTGGTCAGGTCCTCGACGAGGCCGGACAGGAACGCCGGCAACCCGCAGGCAGCGATCCCGAGAATGCTGCCGGCGATCGTCGGATAGCGCCGCGATACGAGCAGCGCCGCCACGACGACCCCGGCGAGGATCCCGATGCCCCCCACTCGCGGCACCGGCCGCACGTGGAATTTCTGCACGCCGGCCAGGTCGCTGTCGATCGAGAATTTCTCGTGAAGGTGCGCGTAGCGCACGATGAACAGCGTGACGAGCAAGGAGACGATGAAGCCGGACGCGAAGCTGAGCATGGGATCGCTCGAAAAATGGACAGCGGATTATACAAAACCGCGCGGGTTCCCCTCCTGCCATCGCCAGTGGTCGGCACACATTTCCTCGATGCCGAGCGTCGCACGCCAGCCGATGATGTCGGCGGCGGCCTGCGGGTTCGCATAGCACTCGGCGATATCGCCCGGGCGGCGCGCGACGAGTTCGTACGGCACCGGGCGGCCCGACGCCTTCTCGAACGCACGCACGACTTCCAGCACGCTGTAGCCCTGGCCCGTGCCGAGGTTCACGACGAAGCTCGCGTCGCGCTTGGCGAGCGCGTCGAGCGCGGCGATGTGCCCCTTCGCGAGATCGACGACGTGGATGTAGTCGCGCACGCCGGTGCCGTCCGGCGTCGGGTAGTCGGAGCCGAACACGCGCAGCTTCTCCAGCTTGCCGACCGCGACCTGCGCGACGTACGGCATCAGGTTGTTCGGAATGCCGGCCGGATCCTCGCCGATCAGCCCGCTCGCATGCGCGCCGACGGGATTGAAGTAGCGCAGCGTCGCGATGCGCCACGACGGGTCCGAGACTTCGAGATCGCGCAGGATCTGCTCGGCGATCAGCTTCGACTGGCCGTACGGGTTGGTTGCGGACAGCGGGAACGATTCGTCGATCGGCGAGCGCTCGGGCACGCCGTACACGGTCGCGGACGAACTGAACACGAACTGCCTGACGTTGCGCTCGCGCATGACCTTGAGCACGGCGAGCAGGCCGCCGATGTTGTTCTGGTAGTACTCGAGCGGCTTCGCGACCGATTCGCCGACGGCCTTGAGCGCCGCGAAGTGAATCGTGCCGGTGATCGGGTGCGCGTCGAACACCTTCGCGAGCGCGGCTTCGTCGCACACGTCGATCTGGTGGAACGCGGGCGTCTTGCCCGTGATCTGCTCGATCCGGCGCACGGACTCGGCCTTGCTGTTGACGAGGTTGTCGACGATCACGACGTCGTAGCCGTTGTCGAGCAGTTCGACGGCCGTGTGCGAGCCGATATAGCCGGCGCCGCCGGTGACGAGGATGGTGCCTTTAGCGGTCATTGCTGATGCGCTCCTTCAGAGTGTGAATCCTGTCAACGAATGGATGGTCTCCCTGTAACGTTCGACGACCTGCTGTTCGTCGAATTCCGCCGCGACCTTGTGCCGGCCGCGTGCGCCCATCGCCGCACGGCCTTGCGGCCCGAGCGCGATCATGCGATTCAGTTGCTCCGCGAGGCTCGCGCTGTCGCGCGCGCGGCACAGGAAGCCCGTTTCGCCGTCGGCGACGACGTCGCGGCAGCCCGGCACGTCGGTCGCGACGATCGGCCGCCCCATCGCCGATGCCTCCATCAGCGTGCGCGGCACGCCTTCGCGGTACGACGGCAGCACGACGCAATCGGCCGCCGCGATGTGCGGGCGCACGTCGTGCGCTTCGCCGAGATACTCGACGATGCCTTCGCCGACCCACGCGTCGATATCCGCGCGACCGATCGCGCTCGGATTGTCGACGCCGAGCGGCCCGAGCAGCTGGAAGCGCGCGTTCGGGACGTGCTCGCGCACGCGGCGCGCGGCCTCCACGTATTCGCGCACGCCCTTGTCCCACAGCAGCCGGCCGATCAGGATGAAGACGGGCGCGTCGCCGGCGGGCAGCGGCACGGGCGCGAACTGGTCGAGATCGACGCCTTCGCCGTGCAGCAGCCGCGCGCGCTCGGGATGCGCGAGCAGCCGTTCGTCGGCGAAGGTCGCGAGATCGTCGCGGTTCAGGAACCAGACTTCGCGCGGGAAGCGGAACGCGAACCGGTACAGGCGTTTCGCGACGCTCGCCGCGCGGCTCTTCTGGATGAATACGTAACCGAGCCCCGTCGTCACCGCGATCGACGGCACGCGCGCGAGCCACGCGGCCACCGAGCCGTAGATGTTCGGCTTGATCGTGTAATGGAACACGAGATCGGGCCGCAGCGCGCGGTAGTGGCGCACCAGCGCGGCGAGCGTGCCGAGATCCTCGCGCGGGCTCGTGCCTTTCGACGCGACCGCGAGCGCCACGTAGCGGCAGCCCATCTGTTCGAGCAGCGGCACCGTGCGGTCGTGCGGCGCGATCACGACGACCTCGGCGCCGCGCGCGACGAGCGCACGGATCAGCCCGTGGCGGTACGTGTAGATCGCCCAGGCCGTGTTGCAGACGAGCGCGATGCGCAGCGGGGAGGTGGCGGACATGAAAAAAAGAAAAAATAAAGCGTCGAAATTGCCGAACGGGCCGGATACGCGTCAGGCGGACGGCCGCGCGGCGAACAGCGTCTGCTTGATCCGCTGCAGCGTACGGTACGGCGTCACGAAATGCAGCAGGTTCTTGGCGAGGCCGGCCCAGTCGTACGGGTTCAGCACGTTGAAGTGGCGCAGCAGCAGCGTGAGCGTCGACACCAGCTGGCGCCGGCGTTTGGTCGCACTGATCCCGCCCTCGTTAAGCTCGTAATACAGGCCGAGTTCCGGCAGGTTCGCGCAATCGTAGCGTTGCATTAACCGTAAAAAAAGATCGAGATCCTCGGCTGCGCGGTACTTCGCGCGATAGTTGCCCACTTCGCGCACGGCGTCGATGCGCAACATGACCGACGGATGCACGAGCGGCGAGCGCAGGAAGCGGGTGCGGCGCAGCGTGCGCGGATCGGCGGGCGGCGTCAGCATGAAGCGCGGTTCGCCGGCGCGCGACACGACCTGCGTCCACATGCCGACGCAGGCCACGCGCGGGTGGGCGCCGAGATAGGCGCGCTCTTTCGCGAGGCGCTGCGGCGCGGCGAGATCGCCCGCGTCGATGCGGGCCGCGTAGCGGAAACCGCGCGCCGCGAGCACATCGATGCCGGCCGCCAGTGCGCGTTCGATGCCGCCGTTGCGCGGCATGCGCAGCACGTCGATCGACAGGCCCGGCAAGTCGGGCGCGACGATCGGCGGCGTGCTGCCGTCGTCGACGATCAGCACGTGCACGGGCGCATCCTCGCGAAACGACGCGAGAGTTCGGACGACGTCGTCGTGCCCGTTGTAGGCCGGCATCAGTACGGCCACGTCGTCGAGCGGGGGCGGGCAATCGGGGGACGTCATGTTCGCAGCTTGAAACGGATGTAATAAAAGTTGACGGCAGCGGCGGCCAGGTAGCCGGCCGCCAGCCCGACGAGCGCGCCGTACAGGCCGAGCCGCGGGATCGCGAACAGGTTGACGAGCGCGGCGATCGCCAGCGCGAGCAGCCATTTCGTCAGCAACACGAATTTTGCTTGATATTTGAGCACGATAAGATTGCCTATCGCCTCGATGCCGGCCGGCACGGACAGCCAGACGGCCCAGCGGAAGATGTCGACCGACGCCTCGTAGCCGCGGCCGAACACCTTGCCGACGATCAGCGGGGCGGCCGCGTCGAGCACGAGCGCGCCGGCCGTCATCAGGCCGGCCGTCATCGCGATCAGCCGGACGATGTTGCGGCGCAGCCGGGCGACGTCCTGCACGCGGTAGACGAAGGCGGGCGCGATCGTCTGCGCGAGCATCAGCGCGAGCGTGATCCAGTTCTCGTTGAGCTGCTGCGCGGCCGAATAGCGGCCGAGGTCGGCGAACGATACGTGGCGCTCGAGCATCAGGCGGTCGAGCTTCAGGAACAGGTACATGCAGATGAGGCCGAGCCAGAACACGGTGCCGGCCGTCGCAAAGTGCCGGAACAGCGGGGTATCGAACGTCCAGCCGAGCGTACCGCCGTTACGGTGACGGTAGTACAGCAGCAGCGCGAAGCCGATCGCGGCGGCTTCCAGTGCCCACAGCCACGCGAAGCGGGCGGGCCCGGCGGCCGCGCGCACCAGCAGCCAGACGAGCAGCGCCTTGGCGAGCGCGGTGACCATGCTGGTGACGAGCTGCGGCTTGCTGTAGGTCATGCTCTGCAGCCACGCGTTGATCACGCCGACGAACGGCTCGCGGAACACCATCGTGACCGCCAGGCCGGCGAGCATCGCGCCGACCAGCGGGTCGAAGGCGCCCGCGGCGATCGCGATCCAGGTCGCGACGAGCGCGGCCGCCGACACGGCGATGCGCAGCACGAACGCGCTGCCGAGCACCGCACCGAGCTGGGCGGGCGGGCGCTGGACGATGGTCGGGACGAGGATTTCCGCGCCGCACACCCAGGTGAGCGGCGCCAGTACCAGGAGAAGCGTATTCGCATACTGCCATTTGCCGAACACATCTGGCCCGAAATAACGGGCCAGCAGGCCGCTGATCGCGATCGCGACGCCGATCTGCGTGAGCCGTTCGAGCCCGAGCCAGACGAGGTTCGCGACGGCCTTCGCGACGTCCGGGTTGCCGAAGCGCTTCAGCATGCGCGGCAGCGGCGGTGCGCGCGGCGGGCGGCCGGAAACGGCGGGTGGGCGGCGGCGGGACGGCTAGGCATTAAAATGGGCGACATGCGCGTCATCAAAACCCGCGATTATAAGTGGGATCGCGGCTGCTCCAGCCGTTGCTCGCCGTGTCGTGCCGGCAGGCACGTATCATGTGCGGGACCCGCGAATGGCGGCCGCGCAAGCCAGACAATTTTCCATGCACGCAACCGAGAGAAGAGAATCGATGATTTCCCAATCCATCTTCAAGGCATATGACATTCGTGGCGTGGTCGGCAAGACGCTCGACGTCGACACCGCGCGCGGCATCGGCCGGGCATTCGGCAGCGAAGTGCGTGCGCAGGGCGGCGATGCGGTCGTCGTCGCGCGCGACGGCCGCCTGTCCGGGCCGGAGCTGGTCGGCGCGCTGGCCGACGGCCTGCGTGCGGCCGGGGTCGACGTCGTGGACGTCGGCATGGTGCCGACGCCGGTCGGTTATTTCGCGGCGAACGTGCCGCTGGCGCTGAAGGGCGGCGAGCGCCGCGTCGATTCGTGCATCGTCGTCACGGGCAGCCACAACCCGCCCGACTACAACGGCTTCAAGATGGTGCTGCGTGGCGCCGCGATTTACGGCGAGCAGATCCAGGCGCTGTACCGCCGCATCGTCGACGAGCGGTTCGAGACGGGCAGCGGCACGTATGAAGCGATCGACGTCGCGGACCAATACATCGCACGCATCGTCGGCGACGTGAAGCTCGCGCGGCCGCTGAAGCTCGTGGTCGACGCCGGCAACGGCGTCGCGGGCCCGCTCGCGACGCGCCTCTTCAAGGCGCTCGGCTGCGAGCTCGTCGAGCGCTTCACCGACATCGACGGCACGTTCCCGAACCACCACCCCGATCCCGCCCACCCGGAGAACCTGCAGGACGTGATCCAGGCGCTGAAGGACACCGATGCGGAGCTCGGCTTCGCGTTCGACGGCGATGGCGACCGCCTGGGCGTCGTCACGAAGGACGGCCAGATCATCTATCCGGACCGCCAACTGATGCTGTTCGCGGAAGAAGTGCTGTCGCGCAACCCGGGCGCCCAGATCATCTACGACGTGAAGTGCACGCGCCACCTCGCGCAGTGGGTGAAATCGAAGGGCGGCGAGCCGCTGATGTGGAAGACGGGCCACTCGCTCGTGAAGGCGAAGCTGCGCGAGACCGGTGCGCCGCTCGCCGGCGAAATGAGCGGCCACGTGTTCTTCAAGGATCGCTGGTACGGCTTCGACGACGGCCTGTACACCGGCGCGCGCCTGCTCGAGATCCTCGCGAAGACGGCCGATCCGAGCGCGCTGCTCAACAGCCTGCCGGACGCGATGAGCACGCCCGAACTGCAGCTCTGGCTCGACGAGGGCGAGAATTTCCGCCTGATCGACAAGCTGCAGAAAGAGGCGAAGTTCGACGGCGCCGAAGAAGTCGTGACGATCGACGGCCTGCGCGTCGAGTATCCGGACGGCTTCGGTCTCGCGCGTTCGTCGAACACGACGCCGGTCGTCGTGATGCGTTTCGAGGCGGAGACGCAGGAAGGGCTCAAGCGCATCCAGGAAGACTTCCGCCGCGTGCTGACGGCCGCGAAGCCGGACGTCAAGCTGCCGTTCTGAGCGCCGGCGGCCGGCGGGCCGCCCGTACGACGGCCGTTCGTCGGCCGTGCATATCCCGAAAAGCGGTGCGCGCCCCGGGCGCGCGGCCGCTTTTTGTCTATCCGGCCCTTCGGCCGGGATAAAATCCCTCCTTTATGTCCGTCGCCGGCTGCCAGCCGGCGTTTTTTCAGCGTGCAAAAGATCCTGATCGTGCGCGTGTCGTCGCTGGGCGACGTCGTGCACAACATGCCGGTGATCGCCGATATCCGGCGCCGTCACCCCGATGCGCAGATCGACTGGCTCGTCGAGGAAAGTTTCGTCGACCTCGTGCGGCTCGTCGACGGCGTGCGCAACGTGCTGCCGTTCTCGCTGCGCCGCTGGCGCAAGAAGCCGTTCTCGGGCGCGACGTGGCGCGAGATCCGCGCATTCCGTCGGCGCCTCGCGGCCGAGCAGTACGATCTCGTGATCGACTGCCAGGGCCTCATCAAGACGGCGTGGGTCGCGAGCTGGGCGCGCGGCCCGCTCGTCGGGCTCGGCAACCGCACCGACGGCGCCGGCTACGAATGGCCGGTGCGTTTCTTCTACCGCAAGCGCGTGCCGATCGCGCCGCGCACGCACGTCGTCGAGCGCTCGCGCCAGCTCGTCGCGGCCGCGCTGGACGACCTGGCGCCGACCCCGGCCGATCCGGTCGAATTCGGCCTCGACACGCGCGCGGCGGCGCTCGCGGTGGCCGCGCTCGGCCTGAACCTGCCGGTGCCGTACGTCGTGTTCGTCCATGCGACGTCGCGCGCCGACAAGCAGTGGCCGGACGCCGCATGGATCGAGCTCGGCCAGGCGCTCGTGCGGCGCGGTGTGTCGCTCGTGCTGCCGTGGGGCAACGACGCGGAGCGGGCGACCAGCGAGCGGCTCGCGAAGGAGTTCGGCGCGGCGGCGATCGTCCCGCCGAAGCTGTCGCTGCCGGCCGTGGTCGGGCTGATCGACGGTGCGGCCGCGACGGTCGGGGTTGATACAGGTCTGGTTCACATCGCGGCCGCGCTGAAGCGTCCGACGATCGAACTGTACAATTTCGCGACGGCCTGGCGGACCGGCGGCTACTGGTCGCCGAACGTCGTCAATCTCGGCACGGCGGGGCAGCCCCCGTCGATCGCGCAGGTGAAGTCGGCGCTCGCGGGCTTCGGTCTCCTGTAACGCTGTCCACACGCGAACCGATCATGAGCGAATCCCAGATCATCGAAGTCTCGTCCGCCGACTGGAGCGGACACAACCTGTCGGCGCCGCGCGAGCAGTTGCTGGCCGCGGTCGAGGAAGGCAAGGTGCTGTATTTCCCGCACCTGCGCTTCGCGATCGAAGGCGGCGAGGAAGCGCTGCTCGATCCGGCGCTCGCCGATCCGAAACGCAAGAACATCAGCCTCGCGCCGAACGGCGGCGCGCTCGCCGGCGTGCTCGGCGACAGCGTCACGCAATCGGCCGTGCGCGCGCTCGTCGCGCGCTTCCAGCAGCAGGCCGGCACGCTCGTCGACGGCCTCTTTCCCGAATACCGCGGCAAGTTGCGCGTCGCGCCGACGAGCTTGCGGCTGATGCAGGTCGAGACGCGCCAGACGTCGTGGCGCAAGGACGACAGCCGGCTGCACGTCGATGCGTTCCCGTCGCGGCCGAACTACGGCGAGCGCATCCTGCGCGTGTTCACGAACGTGAATCCGGCCGGCGTGCCGCGCGTGTGGCGTGTCGGCGAGCCGTTCGAGGACGTCGCGAAGCGTTTCCTGCCGAAGATCCGGCCGCAGTTCCCGGGCTCGGCGTGGCTGCTGAACCTGCTGCACGTGACGAAATCGCCGCGCAGCGCGTACGACCACCTGATGCTGAACCTGCACGACGGGATGAAGGCCGATCTCGACTACCAGAAGACTTGCCCGCAGCAAACGATGCCGTTTCCGCCGGGCAGCGTGTGGATATGTTTCTCGGATCAGACTTCGCACGCTGTGATGTCCGGCCAGTTCATGCTCGAGCAGACCTTCTTCCTGCCGGTCGATGCGATGGTCCGCCGCGAATGCGCGCCGCTCGGCATTCTCGAACGCCTGACGGGCAGGGCGCTGGTTTGAGCGCGCACCTGTTTCGACGCCACACCCGGGCGGCCGCATGCTGAGGGCGATCTATCGCACGCTGTGGTGGCTCGTCGCGCCGGCCGCGGTCATCCGGCTCTATGTGCGCTCGCGCAAGGAGCGCGGCTATCGCGAGCATATCGGCGAGCGCTTCGGACACGTCGCGGGCCGCTCGCGCGACGACCGCACGCCGCTGATCTGGGTGCATGCGGTGTCGGTCGGCGAGACGCGCGCGGCGCAGCCGTTGATCGATGCGCTGCTGCGCGCGCGTCCCGATGCACGCATCCTGCTCACGCACATGACGCCGAGCGGCCGCGCGACCGGCGAACAGATCTTCGGCGATCGCGTGCTGCGCTGCTACCTGCCGTACGACATGCCGGGCGCGGTGCGGCGCTTCCTGCACGCATGGCGGCCGACGCTCGGCCTCGTGATGGAAACCGAGGTGTGGCCGACGCTGATCGACGAGTGCCGCCGCGCGGACGTGCCGCTCGTGCTGACCAATGCGCGGATGTCCGCGCGTTCGTTCCGGCGCGCGGCGAAGTTCGGCGCGGCGACGCGCGACGTGTTCGGCGGCTTCTCGCGCGTGCTCGCGCAGAGTCCGGCCGATGCCGAGCGGCTGACGTCGCTCGGCGCACGCAACGTGACCGTGCTCGGCAACCTGAAGTTCGACATGACGACGCCGCCGGAACTCGCGGCGCGCGGCCATGCATGGCGCGATGCGATCGGTGCGCGGCCGGTGTGGGTCGCCGCCAGCACGCGCGAGAACGAAGAAGCGCTGGTGCTGCAGGCGTTCGCGGAAATGCGCACGCCCGGCGCGCTGCTGGTGCTCGTGCCGCGTCATCCGCAGCGCTTCGCCGAAGTCGAGGCGCTCGTCGCGCGCAGCGGGCTCAAGTGCGTGCGGCGCTCCGTCTGGGCCGCCGATGCGGCCGCGCTCGCGGCGGGCCGTCCGGCCGCCGAACCGCTGCCGGGCGACGTGACGGTGCTGCTCGGCGATTCGATGGGCGAGCTCGGCGCGTACTACGCGGCGGCCGACATCGCGTTCATCGGCGGCAGCCTGCTGCCGCTCGGCGGGCAGAACCTGATCGAGGCATGCGCGGTCGGCGTGCCGGTGCTGATCGGGCTGCACGTGTTCAACTTCACGCAGGCGACCGCCGATGCGGTCGCGGCAGGCGCCGCGATGCAGGTCGAGGATCCGCTCGATCTCGCGCACGTGCTCGACGCGCTGTTCGCCGACAAGGCGCGGCGCATCGCGATGGGCGCGGCCGGCGCGGCCTTCGCGTCGCGTCACCGCGGCGCGACCGCGCGCACGGTCGACGTGCTCGCCGCACTGCTGCCGCCCGCCGAAACCGGCGTGCGCGCGTTGCCGGACGCCGTCGACGACGACGCATGACGGGACGGGCGGCGCGCTGCCGCCCGGACACGCGCGGCGGCGTCGCCGCTCGCCGCCGCGCGGCTCACACCGTCAGCAAGCCCTTCTTCTCGATGAACGCGATCACGTCCGCGACGCCGTCGAGCGCCTTCAGGTTCGTCATCACGTAAGGCCGCTCGCCGCGCATCTTCTTCGTGTCGGACGCCATCACGTCGAGGCTCGCGCCGACGAGCGGCGCGAGGTCGGTCTTGTTGATCACGAGCAGGTCGGACTTCGTGATGCCGGGGCCGCCCTTGCGCGGAATCTTCTCGCCGCCGGCGACGTCGATCACGTAGATCGTCAGGTCCGACAGCTCGGGGCTGAAGGTTGCCGCGAGATTGTCGCCGCCCGACTCGATGAACACGATGTCCGCATCGGGAAAGCGCGCGAGCATCCGGTCGACGGCTTCGAGATTGATCGACGCATCTTCACGGATCGCCGTGTGCGGGCAGCCGCCCGTCTCGACACCCATGATGCGTTCCTCGGGCAGCGCGCCCGCGACCGTCAGCAGCCGCTGGTCTTCCTTCGTGTAGATGTCGTTCGTGATCGCGACGAGGTCGTAGCGCTCGCGCATCGCCTTGCACAGCATTTCGAGCAGCGTGGTCTTGCCGGAGCCGACGGGGCCGCCGATGCCGACGCGTAGCGGCGGCAGTTTCTTCGTGCGGCGAGCGGAGGAGGAAGCAGGTGCGTTCATGGTCGGGCGATGAGGTTCAGGAGCGGAACAACCGCGAATACTGGGTTTCGTGCCGCGCGGACAGGATGCCGAGTTGCGGTGCGAACGTGTTGACGGCGTCGGGCGGCGTCGCGAGCGCGCGGCGCACGGCCGCGTCGATCGCGCCGCGCAGCGCGACGATGATGCGCTGGCCGGCGAGCTGGCCGAGCGGCACCGCTTTCAGCGCGGCCGACGTCTGGTTCTCGACCCAGCCGAACGCGTACGCGGCGAGCGTTGCATCGGCGCCGGCATCGTGCGCGGCGGCCGCGTAGGCGAATGCGGTCGGCAGCGCGATCGGCGTGAACGATGCGAGCGTCGCGCGGCGCGCGGCATCGCCCCATTCGAGCGACGCGCACAGTTGCGCGAGCGACCAGCCCATCTGTTCGGTCTCGCGGCGCAGTTCGGCCGACTCGCGGCTTGCGACGAACCATGCGTTCTCGCGGGCCAGCGCGTCCGCGTCATGTGCGTGCCAGCGCGCGAGCTGGTGCGCGAGGAACGGCAACTCGCCGTGCGCGAGCACGTCGGTCAGGCCGCTCGCGATCCAGTCGCGCGCGGTGTCGGCGTCGCGGATCAGGTTCGCGTCGAGCGCGGCTTCGAAGCCCTGCGAGTAGCTGAACGCGCCGATCGGCAATGCGGGCGACGCGAGATGCAGCAGCGCGACGAGCTCAGTGGTGGTCATGACCGTGGTGGCCGTGCGCGCAGCCCGGACCATGCTGATGATCGTGATCGTGATCGTGATCGTGATCGTGATCGTGATCGTGATCGTGATCGTGCGAGTGCGAGTGCGAGTGCGAGTGCGAGTGCGAATGGCCGTGGTGTTCGCCGAACACCTGCTGTGCGAGCGCGTAATCCTCGGCGAATGTCGCGTCGTGCCCGTGCTTGTGGCCGCCGCCGTACGCGCCGGCTTCCGGTTGGAACGGTGCGCTCGTTTCGTCGACCTGCGTGCCGAGCCGGCGCAGCATGTCCGCGAGCACCGGATCGGCTTCGAGCTTCAGATAACCGTCGCCGATCTCGACCGGCGTGTGGCGATTGCCAAGGTGATACGCGGCGCGCATCAGCGTGAGCGGATCGGCGGCGCGCACGAGCAGCAAGGTCTCGGCGGCAGCCGCGACGCGCACGAGCGCGCCGTCGTCGGCGACGAGCACGTCGCCGTCGCGCAGCACGGTGCCGCGCGGCAGCAGGACCGCGACGTCCTCGCCGGTGTCGAGCGTCGCCGCGAGGCGGCTCTTGCAGCGGGCGTCATAGGCGAGCGTGAGCGTCGGCGCGCGCGCGACGAGCGACGCGGCGAGTTTCACGTTCGGGGCAATGCGTTTGTCGAGGGTGCGCATGGAACGAAAAACAGGAAATCAGAACAGGAAATAGCGCTGCGCCATCGGCAGCACCGTCGCCGGTTCGCAGGTGAGCAACTGACCGTCGGCGATCACGTCGTAGGTTTCGGGATCGACGCTGATCGACGGCCGCCACGCGTTGTGGATCATGTCGGCCTTCGTCACGTTGCGGCAGTTGCGCACCGGCACGACATGCTTCGCGAGCCCGTAGCGTTCGGCGATGCCCGCGTCGGCTGCCATCTGCGACACGAACGTCAGCGACGTGCGCGCGAGCGCGCCGCCGCGCGTCGCGAACATCTCGCGGTAGTGCACCGGCTGCGGCGTCGGGATCGACGCGTTCGGGTCGCCCATCTGCGCCATCGCGATCATCCCGCCTTTCAGGATCATCGACGGCTTGATCCCGAAGAACGCCGGCTCCCACAGCACGAGGTCGGCCCACTTGCCCGGTTCGATCGAACCGACTTCATGCGCGATACCGTGCGTGATCGCCGGGTTGATCGTGTATTTCGCGACGTAGCGCTTCGCGCGGAAGTTGTCGTTGCGCGCATTGTCTTCCGCCAGCGCGCCGCGTTGCACCTTCATCTTGTGCGCGGTCTGCCACGTGCGGATGATCACTTCGCCGACGCGGCCCATCGCCTGCGAGTCGGACGACAGCATCGACAGCGCGCCGAGATCGTGCAGGATGTCCTCGGCCGCGATCGTCTCGCGGCGGATCCGCGACTCCGCGAACGCGAGATCCTCGGCGATCGACGGATCGAGGTGATGGCACACCATCAGCATGTCGAGATGCTCGTCGAGCGTGTTGATCGTGTACGGGCGCGTCGGATTGGTCGACGACGGCAGCACGTTCGCCTCGCCGCACACCTTGAGGATGTCGGGCGCGTGGCCGCCGCCCGCGCCTTCGGTGTGGTACGTGTGGATCGTGCGGCCCTTGAACGCGGCGACCGTCGATTCGACGAAGCCGCCTTCGTTCAGCGTGTCGGTGTGGATCGCGACCTGCGTGTCGGTGTCGTCGGCGACCGACAGGCAGTTGTCGATCGCGGCGGGCGTCGTTCCCCAGTCTTCGTGCAGCTTCAGCCCGATCGCGCCGGCCGCGATCTGTTCGACGAGCGGCTGCGGCAGGCTCGCGTTGCCCTTGCCGAGAAAGCCGAGGTTGATCGGCCAGCCGTCGGCGGCCTGCAGCATCCGCTCCATGTGCCACGGGCCCGGCGTGCAGGTCGTCGCGTTGGTGCCGGTGGCCGGCCCCGTGCCGCCGCCGAGCATCGTCGTGACGCCCGACGCGAGCGCCTCGTCGATCTGCTGCGGGCTGATGAAGTGGATGTGCGTGTCGATGCCGCCGGCGGTGACGATCAGCCCTTCGCCGGCGATCACTTCGGTCGCGGCTCCGATCGCGATCGTCACGCCGGGCTGGATGTCCGGATTGCCGGCCTTGCCGATCGCGGCGATGCGGCCGTGCTTGATCGCGATGTCGGCCTTCACGATGCCCCAGTGATCGAGGATCACCGCGTTCGTGATGATCGTGTCGGGCACGTCGGTGGCCACGCGCTGCGACTGGCCCATCCCGTCGCGGATCACTTTCCCGCCGCCGAATTTCACTTCCTCGCCGTACGTGGTGAAGTCGCGTTCGATCTCGATCAGCAGTTCGGTATCGGCGAGCCGCACGCGGTCGCCCGTCGTCGGCCCGAACATTTCCGCGTACGCGCGGCGGCTCAAGCGTAATGTCATGTGCTGTTCCTGAAGAGCGGGGCGCGGCTTACAGCGGCCCCATCACCTTGCCCTGAAAACCGTAGACGGCGCGATCGCCGGCCAACTCGACCAGCTCGACGGTGCGGGTCTGACCGGGCTCGAAGCGCACCGCGGTGCCGGCCGCGATGTTGAGCCGGAAGCCGCGCGCGGCCGCGCGATCGAACGACAGCGCGTCGTTGACTTCGAAGAAGTGGTAGTGCGAGCCGACCTGCACCGGGCGGTCGCCGGTGTTCGCGACGACGAGCGACAGCGTCGCGCGGCCCGCGTTGAGTTCGTGCTCGCCGTCGTCGGTGAGGATTTCGCCGGGAATCATGCGCGGGCCTCGGTCACGGAATCGGGTGGTGGACGGTGACGAGCTTGGTGCCGTCGGGGAAGGTCGCTTCGACCTGGATGTCGGGAATCATTTCCGGCACACCGTCCATCACGTCGTCGCGCGTGAGCAGCGTGGTGCCGTAGTGCATCACTTCGGCGACCGTCTTGCCGTCGCGCGCGGCTTCCATCAGCGCGGCGGTGATGAACGCGACCGCCTCCGGATAGTTGAGCTTCAAGCCGCGCGCGCGGCGGCGTTCGGCGAGCAGCGCCGCCGTGAAGATCAGCAGCTTGTCCTTTTCGCGGGGAGTCAGTTTCATGAAGGCAGTCGTTCAGGAAAACGTAATTTTTATCGGTGCGCGGCGGTGCGGGCAGCGCGCGGCTCATCGTAGCACCGCGCCGTTTTACGTGCGTCGTGTATCGGTTATGTAAGCAGCAAGGCCCGTGCCATGCCGACGAAATGTGCGGGTGTGCGCGTTTATGGTGCGCGATGCATCGAATGCGGGCGGCATCGGCGGCGGTGCTGCGCCGAAACGGTGCGTGCCGCGTTCGGTACGTTCAGGTTCGCCAGAGACGCAGCGGCCGTGCATCGACGCCGTGCACAATCGGACGCAGATAAAGCCAGCAGTCGGTGAAGTGACGTTGCAGCGCTTCCATCGACGTCGACAGCGCACGCACCAGCACGACGCCCGGCGTCACGCAGGTTGCGCCCGCGCGCAGCGTATCGTCGAACGGCATCCGCGCGGCGAGCGCTTCGGCCAGCGCCGCATCGCACGCGGGCCCGGCTGCCCACAGCGTGCCGTACACGGGAAAGCCTGCGAGGCCCTGCAGTGCACCGCGCAACGGATCGTGCGCGTCGAGCAGTGCGCGCTCGGTCCACAGCGGCCGGCCCTCGGCATCGACGAGTGCCGAGCGCGACGCGATGCGGCCCGCCGACCAGGTTTCGCCGGCCGCCTGTCGGCCGAGCTGCGTCGCGTCCCAGCCGATCGCGCTCGCGCCGGCGCCGAGTGCCACCGTGAAGTCGAGCGAGGCATGCGCGGCGTCGAAGAACAGGTTGTTCTGCGGCAGCCAGTCGAGCTTCGCGTGCGCGCCGACCGTGATGCCGATGCGCTGCGTCGCGTCGAGGCCGTTCGACTTGTACCATTTGGTCGCACCGGGCGTCGTCAGCGCGGCATGCGTGCCGTCGCCGAGCGCGATGTCGATGTCGAGCCGGTCACCGCCCGCGACGCCACCCGGCGGGTGAACGATCACCGCGTGGCAGATCGCGTCGCCTTCCGGATACAGCGGCCGCTGCACGCGCAGCGGGCCATCGTGCAGCCGGTGAACGAGCGTCGTGCGCGCTCCGTGCCGTTCGAAGCCGAGTTCGAGGCGGCCATGCCAGGACTTGGCGACGGCGGGGCGGGACAGCGGAGCGTGGGAGTCGGGGGCGGACATCGGCAGGAAGCTGGGGACGGGCGCGGGAAACGAGGATGTTAACGCAACAATATACGCGTGAGCAGAGGCGTTGCCGAGCGGGCGGGGGCGTCGGGAATGTACGGCCGTTTGCATAATCGCCGGATGCCGGATGCCGGATGCCGGATGCCGGATGCCGGATGCCGGATGCCGGGCGACGAGCGCCATCCGCCTAACACCGCTCGTCAAACGCCGACCGCCGACCGCCGACCGCCGACCGCCGACCGCCGACCGCCGACCGCCGACCGCCAAACGCCGACCGCCAAACGCCGACCGCCAAACGCCAAACGCCAAACGCCAAACGCCAAACGCCAAACGCCAAACGCCAAACGCCAAACGCCAAACGCCAAACGCCACTCACCGCCATCGCGCGGCCCCTACCGCGTTGCCCGCTACACCGCGATCAGCTCCCGCACGCCGTTCGTCTCCATATCGCGCGCATCGCCCCCCGCGACGATCTCGCCGCGGCTCATCACCCAGTAGCGATCGGCGATCGATCGCGCGAAATCGTAATACTGTTCGACGAGCAGCACGGTCATCTTCGATTCGTCGACGAGCTGGCGCAGCGTGCGACCGATGTCCTGGATGATCGACGGCTGGATGCCCTCGGTCGGCTCGTCGAGGATCAGCAACTGCGGCTCGCTCATCAGCGCGCGGCCGATCGCGAGCTGTTGCTGCTGGCCGCCCGACAGGTCGCCGCCGCGCCGCGCGCGCATGTCCTTCAGCACCGGGAACAGGTCGTAGATGCGATCGGGCACCTTCGAGGGCGCCTTGCGGCTCGCCGCGCCGACGAGCAGGTTCTCCTCGACGGTGAGCCGCGGAAAGATGTCGCGGCCCTGCGGCACGTACGCGAGCCCGGCCGCGACGCGCGCATACGGCGGCAGTGCGCCGAGCGCGGTGCCGCGCCACGACACGCTGCCGCTCTTCGCGGCGACCACGCCCATCAGGCAGCGCAGCAGCGTGCTCTTGCCGACGCCGTTGCGGCCGAGCAGCACGGTGAGCTTGCCGTCGTCGGCGGCGAGGTTCACGTTGCGCAGGATATGGCTGCCGCCGTAGTACTGGTTCAGCGCTTCGATTTTCAGCATCGCATCATCGTCCGAGGTAAGACTCGATCACCGCGTCGTCGCGCTTGACCTGGTCGAGCGTGCCGTGCGCGAGCACCGCGCCTTCGGCCATCACCGTCACGCGCCCCGTGTCGCCCGCGAGCGCCGCGACGAATTCCATGTCGTGCTCGACGACCATCATCGAGCAGGTGCCGCGCAGCGTGTTCAGCAGCTCGGCGAGCTCCATCGTCTCGTGGTCGGTCATCCCGGCCGCCGGCTCGTCGAGCAGCAGCAGCGCGGGGCGCTGCATCAGCAGCATGCCGATTTCGAGCCGCTGCTTCTGCCCGTGCGACAGCTCGCCGGCGGCGCGATACGCGTGGCTTTCGAGTCCGATCAGCGCGAGCGTCTCCTCGATCTTCGCCTGCGCGGTGCGATCGAGCCGCGCGCGCAGCGACGCGAGCCAGCCCTTGTCGGTCTGCATCGCGAGTTCGAGGTTTTCCCACACCGGGTGCTGTTCGAACACCGTCGGCTTCTGAAACTTGCGGCCGATGCCCGCACGCGCGATCTCGGGCTCGTTCATCCGTGCGAGGTCGATCGTCTGGCCGAGAAACACCTTGCCCGCATCGGGCCGCGTCTTGCCGGTGATCACGTCCATCATCGTCGTCTTGCCCGCGCCGTTCGGGCCGATCACGCAGCGCAGCTCGCCCGCGTCGATCGCGAGCGACAGCTTCTTCAGCGCGCGAAAGCCGTCGAAGCTCACCTCGATATCCTCGAGATACAGGATCGTGCCGTGCGACGTGTCGATGCCGGGCGGCACGACGCGCCCCATCGACGCGCTGCCGCTGACGGCGAGCAGCTCGTCCTCGGGCGGCGGCGTGAACTGGTAGAGCGCCGTTCCGTTCATGCGCGTTTCCCCTTTGCGAGCACGGTTTCGACGAGGCCCATGATTCCGCGCGGCAGCAACAGCGGCACGAGCACGAAGATCAGGCCGAGGAAGAACAGCCAGTATTCGGCGAAGTACGCGGTGAAGAAACTCTTCGCGCCGTTCACCGCGAACGCGCCGACGATCGGCCCGATCAGCGTGCCGCGCCCGCCCACCGCGACCCAGATCGCCATTTCGATCGAGTTGCCCGGCGACATCTCGCCGGGATTGATGATGCCGACCTGCGGCACGTACAGCGCGCCGGCGATGCCGCACAGCACGGCCGACACGGTCCACACGAACAGCTTGTACGCGAGCGGGCTGTAGCCGAGGAACATCAGCCGCGTCTCGCCGTCGCGCACGGCCGTCACCACGCGCCCGAGCTTGCTCGTGACGATCGCGCGCGCGGCGATGAACGCGAGCACGAGCGTCGCGAACGTCAGCAGCAACAGCACCGTGCGCGTGCCCGGCGACGTGATCGCGAAGCCGGCGATGCGCTTGAAATCCGTGAAGCCGTTGTTGCCGCCGAAGCCCGTCTCGTTGCGATAGAACAGCAGCATCGCGGCGAACGTCAGCGCCTGCGTGATGATCGACAGGTACACGCCTTTCACGCGCGAGCGGAACGTGAAGAAGCCGAACACCCACGCGAGCACGGCCGGCACGAGCACGACGAGCGCGAGCGCCCATGCGAGATGCTGCGTGCCGCTCCAGTACCACGGCAACTGGTGCCAGTCGAGAAACACCATGAAGTCGGGCAGGTCGCTGCCGTACTTGCCGTCGCGGCCGATCTCGCGCATCAGGTACATGCCGATCGCATAGCCGCCGAGCGCGAAGAACAACCCGTGGCCGAGGCTCAGGATCCCGCAGTAGCCCCACACGAGATCGAGCGCGAGCGCGGCGATCGCGTAGCACATCAGCTTGCCGGCGAGCGTCATCGTGTACGCGGACAGATGGAGCGCGCTGGCTTCCGGCACGACGAGCGCGGCGAGCGGCACGCCGATGCCGATCGCCACGCACAGCGCGACGAGCGCGAGCCATGCGCGGCGCGACAGCAGCGCAGGGCGGGGCGGCAGGCCGAGCGCGAAGCCGTCCGCCGCGCGCGCGGCGGTGGTGGACTGGGACGTACCGGCGACCGGGTTCGGTATCGAATCGGTGAATGAAGTCACGTCAAGCCTCCGCGCTGCGGCCCTTCGGCGCGAACATGCCCTGCGGGCGTTTCTGGATGAACAGCACGATCATCACGAGCACCGCGATCTTCGCGAGCACGGCGCCCCAGAACGGCTCGATCGCCTTGCTCGCGAGGCCGAGCCCGAAGCCGCCGAGCACGGTGCCGGCGATCTGCCCGACGCCGCCGAGCACGACGGCCATGAACGAATCGATGATGTAGTTCTGGCCGAGATCGGGGCCCACGTTGCCGATCTGCGACAGCGCGCAACCGCCGAGGCCCGCGATGCCCGCGCCGAATGCGAACGCATACGCGTCGACGCGTGCGGTCTTCACGCCGACGCAGGCGGCCATCCGGCGGTTCTGCGTGACCGCGCGCACGAACAGGCCGAGCCGCGTCTTCGTCAGCACGGCCCACGCTACGAACACCACCGCGAGCGCGAACGCGAGGATCGCGAGCCGGTTGTACGGCAGGATCAGGTTCTGCATCACCGTCACGCCGCCGCTCATCCACGACGGGTTCACGACCTGCACGTTCTGCGCACCGAACAGCATGCGCGTCGCCTGGATCAGGATCAGGCTCACGCCGAAGGTCGCGAGCAGCGTTTCGAGCGGGCGGCCGTACAGGTGCCGCAGCACGAGCCGCTCGAGCACGATGCCGACGAGCGCGGCCGCCGCGAACGACACGGGCACGGCGACGAGCGGATACCAGTCGAATGCGCCGGGCGCGTAGCGCTGGATCAGCGTCTGCACGACATAGGTTGCGTACGCACCGATCATCAGGAATTCGCCGTGCGCCATGTTGATCACGCCGATCAGCCCGTACGTGATCGCGAGGCCGAGCGCGGCGAGCAGCAGCACGCTGCCGAGCGACAGGCCGGCGAACAGCGTGCCGGCGATTTCGCCGCGGCGCTGCAGCGCGTGGAGCGCGTCGAGTCCCTGTTGCGCGGCGGCGCGGACCTGCGCATCGGGTTCCGCGTAGCTACCGTCGGCGTTCTTCGCGACCAGCGGGCGCAGTTGTTCGATCATGTCGAGATCGCTGCGCGCGGCCACCACCTGCACGGCTTCGAGGCGCCTGGCCGGATCGGCGTCGTGCAGCGCGGCGATCGCCCACAGCGCGTCGAGCCGACGTTTCAATGCCGGATCGGTTTCCTTTGCACGGGCGCGGTCGATCATCGGCTTGAGCGCCGGGTCGGGCGATTTCAGCAGCGCGTCGATCGCGTCGCGGCGCGCGGCGACGTCGGGCGACGCGAGCGCGAAGCCCGACAGCGCGCCGGCGATCTTCGTGCGCAGCAGGTTGTTCAGCATCACCGGCTGCGCGTCGCCGGCCGGCGTCGCGGCCTGCGTGAGCGCGTCGTGCGCGGTGTCGCCTGCCTGGATCAGCAGGCGGCCGTCGCCGGTCGCGAGCGCATCGCCGCTCGACAGCGCATTGAGCACCGCAACGGCGCGCGGATCGGTGTCGACGGCGAGCCGTTCGATCGCGGCCGTCTTCGCGTCGAAGTCGTCGCCGGCGAGCGCGGCGGTATCGGCCGCCGTCAGCGCGAACGCGGCGTGCGGCAGCATGCCCGCGAGGGCGGCGCATGCCGCGATCGCGCGGGCGGCTCGGCGAAAGCGTGTAGGCATCGGGAAGTCCTGTCGGGCGTGGGGAAGCGCAGTGGTGCGGCGGCGCGGCGCCGGCGCGAGCGGTTCGTCACGGCAAGCGCGTGCCGGCGCATCGGCAGCGGGCGTGCGGGCGGCACGCCGCACACGAAGCGCGACGTGCCGCACCGCATCAGGCCAGCGCCGCGCGTTGCCGGCGCAGGAACGCCGGAATCGAGCTGACGACGTCCGGCTTGCCCTGGTTGCCCGCGATGAACGGGCTCCACGGCTGCGCGCGCACGGCCGTCTTCGTCTTCCACACGACGTTGAACTGCCCGTCGCCGCGGATCTCGCCGATCATCACCGGCTTGTGCAGGTGATGGTTGCCGTCCATCGCGAGCGTGAAGCCCGACGGCGCGGCCACCGTCTGGCCGATCATCGCGACGCGCACCTTGTCGACATCGGTGCTCTTCGCTTTCTCGACGGCCTGCTTCCACATATGGATGCCGACGTAGGTGGCTTCCATCGGATCGTTGGTCACGCGCTTCGCGCCGCCCGGCAGGTTGTTCGCCTTCACCCACGCGGCGAACTGGTCCTTGAACTTCGTGTTGGTCGGGTTCTTCACCGACATGAAGTAGTTCCACGCGGCGAGGTGGCCGACGAGCGGCTTCGTGTCGATCCCGCGCAGCTCTTCCTCGCCGACCGAGAACGCGACGACCGGCACATCGGTCGCCTTGATCCCCTGGTTGCCCAGCTCCTTGTAGAACGGCACGTTCGAGTCGCCGTTGATCGTCGAGACCACGGTCGTCTTGCCGCCTTGCGAGAAGGTCTTGATGTTCGCGACGATGGTCTGGTAATCGCTGTGGCCGAACGGCGTGTAGACCTCCTGAATGTCGGCGTCCTTCACGCCCTTCGATTTCAGGAACGCGCGCAGGATCTTGTTGGTCGTGCGCGGATACACGTAGTCGGTGCCGAGCAGGAAGAAGCGCTTCGCGCCGCCGCCTTCCGCGCTCATCAGGTACTCGACGGCCGGAATGGCCTGCTGGTTCGGCGCGGCGCCCGTGTAGAACACGTTGCGCGACATTTCCTCGCCTTCGTATTGCACCGGGTAGTAGAGCAGCCCGTTCAGTTCCTCGAACACCGGCAGCACGGACTTGCGCGACACCGACGTCCAGCAGCCGAACACGCACGCGACCTTGTCCTGCGTGAGCAGCTGGCGCGCCTTCTCGGCGAACAGCGGCCAGTTCGACGCGGGATCGACCACCACCGGTTCGAGCTTGCGGCCCATCACGCCGCCGTTCTTGTTGATGTCGGCGATCGTCATCAGTGCGGTGTCCTTCAGCGACGTTTCCGAGATCGCCATCGTGCCCGACAGCGAATGCAGGATGCCGACCTTGATCGGGCCGGTGCCCGCATCGGCCGCGTGCGCGAACGGGCTCTTGCCCGCCAGCGCGAGTGCGCCGGCCATCGAACCGAACTTCAACAGACTGCGACGTTTCATCGGGATCCCCTTGTCGTGTTGGATGTGCGTGCGCCGTGGCGGCGCCGGCCATCGTGTAACGCAAGGCATGTGCCAGTCGTGCGGATGCACGCCCGGCGTGCCTGCGAGGGGCGCCGGCGAGCATCGGGACGGTGCGGATGACGCGCCGTGCAGCATGCACGGTCCGTTGCGGTGCAGGCGCGCGAGCTCAAATGGTGCACGGCGGTGCTGCGGCGTCGCCATGCAGGAAACGGAGGAGCGGAAAAGAGAAACGGGCGCGCAGTGCGCGCCCGTTCGGCGATTTCGTGTGGCCGGCGGCAGGGTGCCGGGCGGCGCGGCGGCGCATGATGCGCCGCCGGGAGGATCGATCAGTAGCGCGGCACCGACGGATCGACGTCGCGCGACCACGCGTCGATCCCGCCTTGCAGGTTGTACAGCTTCGTGAAGCCGCGCGATTCGAGGAACATCGCGACCTGCGCGCTGCGCATCCCGTGATGGCACACGCAGACGATTTCCGCTTCGTCGTCGAGCTCTTCGCTGCGCGCGGGAATCTGCTGCATCGGAATCGCCACGCTGCCGGCGATCTGTGCGGTCGCGATTTCCCACGGCTCGCGCACGTCGAGCACGACCGGCGCGGGGCGCGCCGTGTCGCCGAGCCATTCCGCGAGCATCGCGGGCGTCAGGATCTGCATGGAGGCTCCGCCGCTCAGAATTTGAAGCGCGACGGCTCGATCGCGTTGACGAGGTGGTCGATGTACGTTTCGAACACGTCGGCGACGCGGTACTGCTTGTCGTCGATACGCGTGATGATCTGCGCCTTCATCACCGGACGGCCGCCGACGAACGCCGACAGGCGGCCGCCGATCTTGAGCTGTTCGAGCATTTCCTGCGGCACGACCGGCAGGCCGCCCGCGACGCAGATCACGTCGTACGGCGCCTTCGCGGCCCAGCCGCGCGAACCGTCGCCGAGCACGACTTCGGCGTTGGTCACGCCGTCGTTGCGCAGGTTGTCTTCCGCGAACTTCGCGATCGTCGGATCGATCTCGACGGCCGTCACGTGCTGCGCGCGGTGCGCGAACAGCGCGGCCAGGTAACCCGAACCCGCGCCGATCAGGAGCACGTTCTCGTGCTTCTTGACGGCCAGTTCCTGCAGCACGCGTGCTTCGACGCGCGGGAACAGCATCTTGCTGGCGCCGCCGGGCAGCGGGAGTTCGAGATCGGCGAACGCGAGATCGCGGTATTCGGCCGGCACGTAGTTTTCACGCTTGACGATCGACAGCAGGCCCAGGACATCCAGATCCAGCACGTCCCACGGACGGATCTGCTGTTCGATCATGTTGAAACGCGCGTTTTCGATATTCATGGTGTGGTCACGCAGCCTGGTCGGCCATCAGCGGGGATAGAGAAACTTCGTGATTGTACCAAACGGCACGGCAGCGAAGCCTTCAGGCGGCCTGCAACAGACCTTTACCCTTTGCTCTTCTTGATCTGCGCCTCGAAGGCGAGGTCGAGCTTGCTCGCCTTGCGCGGCTTTTTGGGGCCGAATTCGTCGACGAACTTGACGAACGCGTCGAGCGGCAGCGGCTCGCAGCACTTCTCGGCGGTGCCGCCCGAGCGGTCGACGAGATAGAACAGGCCGCCCGCCATCGCGACGGCCGCGAATTGCGGGTTGCCGGAGCGGGTCTTCAGGCGTTCGACCGCGTGGGTCGCTTTGGTGGTGCGCATCTTGGGGGGCTGGCGAAGCGGATGTAAGCCTCACACTCTATCAAACCGGCCGCCCGCGTGCGGCGGGCACCCGCGCGAACCGCACCCTAGACCGTGCGCGAGTAGCGCTGCCGCGGCGTCTGGTCGAGGTACGCATCGAACGCCATCGCAATGTTGCGCACGACCATCCGGCCGGGCGGATGGATCGTCAGCCGATCGCGTGCGATCGTCAGCAGGCCGTCGCGCTCGAACGGGCGCAACGCGTCGAGCTCGCGCGCGAAATGATCGGCGAAGCGGATGCCGTGCGCGGCCTCGACATGCGAGAACGGCAGCTCGAGGTTGCACATCAGTTGCGTGATCACGTCGCGGCGTAGCCGGTCGTCCGGCGTGAGCCTTACGCCGCGCGCGATCGGCAGCCGGCCCGCGTCGAGCGCGGCGCCGTATGCGGGCAGGTCCTTCGCGTTCTGCGCGTAGACGTCGCCGACCTTGCCGATCGACGACACGCCGAAGCCGATCAAGTCGGTATCCGCGCGCGTGCTGTAGCCCTGGAAATTGCGCTGCAGCGTGCCGTTGCGCTGCGCGCGCACGAGTTCGTCGGACGGCCGCGCGAAGTGGTCCATCCCGATGTACACGTAGCCGGCCGACGTCAGCATGTCGATCGCGAGGCCGAGCAGCGCGATGCGCGTTTCCGGAGGCGGCAGCGCCGCATCGTCGATCTGCCGCTGCATCTTGAACAGGTGCGGCATGTGCGCGTAGCCGAACACCGACAGGCGGTCGGGCGCCAGCTCGATCATCGTATCGAGCGTGCGCGCGAACCCGGCGACCGTCTGGTGCGGCAGCCCGTAGATCAGGTCGACGCTCACCGAATGGAAGCCGGTCGCCCGTGCGGCGGCGAGCAGGTCGGCGGTCATCGCGCGCGGCTGGATGCGGTTGATCGCCTGCTGCACGATCGGATCGAAATCCTGCACGCCGAGGCTCAGCCGGTTGAAGCCGATCGTGCGCAGGTGGACGAGCGTCGCCGGCGTGACGGTGCGCGGATCGATCTCGATCGAGAACTCGGCGTCGGCGTCCGGCGCCAGCACGAAATACTCGCGCGTGGCCGCCATCAGCTCGGCCGTTTCGTCGTCGGACAGGAAGGTCGGCGTGCCGCCGCCCCAGTGCAGTTGCGTGACGGGGCGGGACGGATCGAACAGCGCGGCCTGCAGCGCCATGTCGCGCTTGAGCTGGCCGAGATACGGGCGCGCGCGGCGGTGGTTGTTGGTCGCGATCTTGTTGCAGCCGCAGTAGAAGCACGCGGTGTTGCAGAACGGGATGTGGAAGTACAGCGACAGGTCGCTCGACGATGCGCCGGGGTCGCCGGCTGCGCGTACGTAGTCAGCCGGATCGAAATCGTCGCGAAATTGCAGCGCGGTCGGGTACGACGTGTAGCGCGGCCCGTTCGCGCCGTATTTCGCGAGTAAATCGGGACGGAACATCGTGTCGGCAGAACCAGAACGCATGACGGTCTCGCGTTTTTTAGATGCTTTCGAGTATATGAACGCCCGATCGGGCTGCATTGTGTAATAACGTCGCAGCCGGCGATGGCACAATGCGGGGTGGGGCTGCCGGATGCCGCGTCCGGTTGCCGCACCGTTTTTCGTTGTCCGTCGAGAGAGCCGAGTGTCCGTCGAAATGCCTGTTCGCCCGGCGCCCGCCGAAGTCCCGCCGCCGCACGCGTGCCGCGAGGGCTGCGGCGCGTGCTGCATCGCGCCGTCGATTTCCAGCCCGATTCCGGGCATGCCCGACGGCAAGCCGGCCGGCGTGCGCTGCGCGCAGCTCGGCGACGACCTCCGCTGCATGATTTTCGGCCGGCCGGAGCGTCCTGCGTGCTGTTCCGGGCTGCAGCCGTCCGCCGACATGTGCGGCGCGTCGCGCGACGACGCGCTCGCGTGGCTCACGCGCCTCGAGGTCGCGACGCGGCCGGCGCATCCAGGAGAGAGTTCAGCATGACCGTCCCTCGCGCGCCCAGCCGGCGCCGTTTTCTCGCTGCCGCTGTCGGCGCCGTCGGTGTGTGCGTATCGCTTGCCGCGTGCGCATCGACGTTCCCGTTCATCCCCGATCACTACACGTTCTCGCGCGGCGACGTGCAGAAGGCCGTCGCGCGCAAGTTTCCGTACCAGAAGACGGTCGCGCAGGTGGTCGACGTGTCGCTCGCGAACCCGGCCGTCAACCTGCTGCCCGACCAGAACCGCGTCGCCGTGCAGCTCGATGCCCATTTCGCGAGCCCGTTCCTGCGCGAGCCCGTCAGCGGCAAGTTCACCGTGTCGGGCCAGCTCGCGTACGACGCGCCGAGCCGCTCGGTCGTGCTGAAGGCGCCGGCCGTCGACAGCCTCGTGCTCGACGGCGACGCGCAGATATACGCGCAGCAGGTCGGCGCGGCCGCCGGCCTGCTCGCAACGCAGCTGCTGACCAACTATCCGATCTACACGTTCAAGCCGGAACAACTCCAATTTGCCGGGGTGAACTACGAACCCGGTACAATTACGATCCTTACAAACGGCATACGCGTGGCGATCGTCGAAAAGTGACGACGGGGCGCGCACGGCCGGGCGGGCCGCGCGTGCAAGAGTGGCCTTTTCTTTCGACCATTTCGGAGTTGGGCCACGGATGGACTGGATCCTGATCTGCAAGGCATTGATCCTCGGCGTCGTCGAGGGGCTGACGGAATTCCTGCCGGTGTCGAGCACCGGTCACCTGATCGTCGCGGGCAGCTTCCTGAATTTCAACGATTCGCACGCGAAGACGTTCGACGTCGTGATCCAGTTCGGCGCGATCCTCGCCGTCTGCTGGGAATACCGGCAACGGATCGTGTCCGTCGTGTCCGGGCTGCCGAGCCGGCCCGACGCGCAGCGCTTCACGCTCAACGTCGTGATCGCGACGATTCCCGCGATCGCGCTCGGCCTCCTGTTCGAGAAGAAGATCAAGGCCGTGCTGTTCTCGCCGGTGCCCGTCGCGTTCGCGCTCGTCGTCGGCGGTGCGATCATCCTGTGGGCCGAGGCGCGGCAGCGCGAACGCAGCGAGCCGCCGCGCGTGATGTCGGTCGATGCGCTGACGCCGCTCGACGCGCTCAAGGTCGGCATCGCGCAGTGCTTCGCGCTCGTGCCCGGCATGTCGCGTTCGGGCTCGACGATCATCGGCGGGATGCTGTTCGGTCTCGACCGGCGCGTGGCCACCGAATTCTCGTTTTTTCTCGCGATTCCGATCATCTTCGGCGCGACGCTCTACGAAACCGTCAAGGACTGGCAGGCGTTCACCGTCGATTCGCTCGGCCTGTTCGCGCTCGGGCTCGTCTCGGCATTCGTCAGCGCGTTCGTGTGCGTGCGCTGGCTGCTGCGCTACGTCGCGACGCACGACTTCACGGTGTTCGCGTGGTACCGGATCGCGTTTGGGCTGTTCGTGCTGCTGGTGGGATACAGCGGATGGCTGAACTGGGCGTGATGCCGGGCAGATACGCCGGTCGGGTCCGGCGCGCATCGCGGGCGTCATGAAAAACGGCCTGATCGGCAATTGCCGATCAGGCCGTTTCATTTGGCGGAGCCACCGGGTCGCGCGCCGGCCGGGTGTCAGCCTGCGCGCTTGCGGAACACCAGATCCCACACGCCGTGGCCGAGCCGCAGCCCGCGCCGCTCGAACTTCGTCACCGGGCGGTAGTCGGGGCGCGGCGCGTAGTCGGCGGCCGTGTTTTCGAGCGTCGGTTCCGCGCCGAGCACGTCCAGCATCTGTTCCGCGTAGTTCTGCCAGTCGGTCGCGCAGTGAATGTAGGCGCCGGGCTTCAGGCGCGACGCGAGATGCGCGACGAGCGGCGGCTGGATCAGCCGGCGCTTGTGGTGGCGCGCCTTGTGCCACGGATCGGGGAAGAAGATGTGCACGCCGTCGAGGCTTTCCGGCGCGATCATGTGCTCGAGCACCTCGACCGCGTCGTGCTGGATGATGCGGATGTTCGCCAGATCCTGCTCGCCGATCAGCTTCAGCAGCGCGCCGACGCCCGGCTCGTGCACCTCGACGCCGAGGAAATCGTCGCCGGGGCGGTTCGCGGCGATTTCCGCGGTCGATGCGCCCATCCCGAAGCCGATCTCGAGGATGCGCGGCGCGCTGCGGCCGAAGATCGCGTCCCAGTCGGGCAGTTCCGGCGCATACGGGACGACGAAGCGCGGGCCGAATTCGTCGAGCGCACGGCGCTGGCCGGTCGACACGCGGCCGGCGCGCGTCACGAAGCTGCGGATGCGGCGGTGGTGCAGCGGGTTGACTGCGTCGGCGCCTTCGGGCGCTTCGTCGGGAATGGCATCGTCGCGTGGCGGCAGGCCGGCTTCGTTCGGATCGTCGTGCATCATCGGTACAGAGAATGGCGTTGTTGCGGGCTTGGGGCCCGCTGCGCGCACAGTGCGCCGGGAACCGGCACATGGTACAAAAAAGCCGCCTTCGACGAGGCGGCTTTTGCGCAGGCTGCCGTGCAGCCGGAAAGTGGAGCGGGCGATGGGAATCGAACCCACGTCATCAGCTTGGGAAGCTGAGGTAATGGCCATTATACGACGCCCGCAGAACGGGTGATTGTACAGGGGTTGGGGTAGAGATGGCAAGCGAGGCGTTTTGGCCGCTGGCATCGAAACCGGCACTGCTCGATGCTGGAGCGGTGGTGTCGCCGGCAGTGGTTGTCGGAAATCGGCCAATCGCGGTCTCATTCTGCGGCGCCGCGGGCGGTCGTTCGATGCTCGAGTCAAGCAGCACGTGTAACCAACTCGCGTTCCATCACGATCGCCAGTCCAGAGTAATCTATCGCCGGCTTGCGAAGTAGTTCGATGAAGCCCTCGCGCTTCCAGAATTGGAGCGCTCGCGGGTTTGTGTCGATGACGGCAATACGCAATGCGCGGCATTGCCAATCCGTGCAGATTGCTTCAGCTAGTTGCAGAACCTGTGGACCGAATCCGCGGCCCTGCGATTCTTCCCGGAACAACAAGAGGCCGATGAACGCGATGTCGGTTTCCGGGTAGCCTCTCACCATCTCAAGACATCCGACCGCCTCGCCGTCGTGGGCGATTTCGTAAACGAACTTGTCCACGTAGTCCTTATCCGGCGGTAGCGCATCAAGCACCTCAATCGCAGCGCCAGGTCCGGGCAATTTTCCTTCGACGGCCAGACTATAACCGGGGGCACCCTCTAACACGGTTTGCAATCGTTCTATGTCGCTCGAAAGCTGACGGTCGATGAGGCGTAGCGTAGGCGTGGACATGATCTTGGTGATTCGGACAAGGCGTGTGGCATCGATTGTCGACTACCGAAGTGCCGATGTCGAATGGCCGCTACGGTTTGCGTCGATCGTCGAACTTCAGCGGTTTGCCGCCGTTGTGCGTGCGGTGGGATGGCAGGGATAGTCGCCGCACGGACGACACTCAACACCGCAACGAATTTCCGCCGCCGACCAGATACCGGCACTGGTGGAATTCATTCAAGATGGCTACGCCAAACCTGATCCGCAGTCCGCTACGCGATTCGATCGCGGGGCTGTGCGGTGCTGGTCACGACCTGCGGATGATCCTGAGGAAGCTGCGGCTTTTTTACGCCCTCGTTCTCATCGCTTGGCTCACCCGCCCGGTTGTCGCTGTCTCGACGGCATAACGTCGAGCGGCCGGCAAAACGAATTGTTCAGGGTAACTGATTAGCGTTCAGGTACGGAGCCTGTGGGGCGGTACGCTGAAGCAGGAGACGCTTCCCGAACGGCAGCCAGAAATGCAGCGAGCACCGGCCGCATCTGTCGTCGCGATGCGTAATACACGAAGAAGCCGGGAAAAGGCGGCGTCCAGTCGGGCAAGATCCGCTTCAATCTTCCCGCTTCGACGTGGGGTGCCGCTTCGCGTTCCAGGACATAGGCGATGCCGAGACCGTCGAGCGCGCATTCAAGCATCAAGTCGGGATCGTTGAAAGTGAGGGGCCCCGGCGCGCGTACTTCCAGACGGCTGCCGTCGCGCTCGAATTCCCATGCATAGATTGTTCCTGCCGTGACCATCCGGTAATTGATGCAACGGTGCCGCGTGAGTTCGTGCGGATGAAGCGGTGTGCCGTGGCGCGCGAGATACGCGGGTGTGGCGACCACCGACATACGCAGATCCGGGCCGACCTTCACCGCAATCATGTCCCGCTCGATTTTCTCACCGAGGCGAATGCCCGCGTCGAATCGATCGGCGACGATGTCGCGGAACGCATATTCGATCAGCACTTCGACCGTCGCGTCGGGGTGCGCTTCGGTGAATGCCGGCAGTACCGGGCGAATGATCATGTCGTAGGCCTGGCGGGTGGCCGTCAGACGGAGCGTCCCCGACACGCTGTCGCTGCCTCGCTGAAGCGCGTCGAGCGCGCCGTCTATGCTCTCGAGAGCGGGGGCGAGCGTGGCGAGCAGCGCTTCGCCCGCTGCGCTGAGCGACACACTGCGGCTATTGCGCTGGAGCAGTTGCACACCGAGGCGCGTCTCCAGCCGCCTGATCGTGTGGCTGAGGTTCGACGTCGAGGTGTCGAGTGCGGCCGCGGCGCGCGTGAAACTACGCAAGCGCGCCACGCACGCGAAAGCGGCAAGGTCGTCGAGGTTTCCTCGTGTCATCGTTCGATCCTGTTCAACGGCCCTTCCAATGTATCGGTCTTGTTGTGCGGTCGTACCGACGCAAGAATCTTCCCTATCGACATTCGAGATAGGTTGGGAGCGTGAATGATGATTGGAAAAAACGATGTCTGGTTCATCACGGGCTGTTCGAGAGGGCTCGGCCGCGCGCTGGCCGTGCAGGCGCTGCGCTCCGGCTACCGTGTCGTGGCGACCGCCCGGCGCAAGGATGATCTCGCCGATCTCGCCGACGGGCAAGGCAAGCTGCTCGCGGTTGAGCTCGATGTTACCAAGCCGGACGAGATAGCGGCGGCCATCGCGGCGGCCGAGGAGCGTTTCGGCAGCGTCGATGTGCTTGTCAACAATGCCGGCTATGGCTACTTCGCGTCGATCGAGGAGGGCGTGGACGCCGAGGTTCGCGATCTGATGGAAACCGATGTGTTTGGCCCGCTGAACCTCGTCAAGGCCGTATTGCCGGGAATGCGCGAGCGCGGTCACGGATACGTCATCAACATCAGCTCGATCGGCGGTTTCGTCACCTTTCCGTCGGTCGGCTACTATCACATGGCCAAGTTCGCGCTCGAGGGCATGACGGAAACGCTGGCGAAGGAAGTCAGGCCATTCGGGATCGGCGTCACCATCGTGGCGCCCGGCGCATTCCGGACAGACTTTCGCAGACTCGAGTCGGCCAAGCAGTCGTCCGTACGGATTCCCGCCTATGCGGAAACCGCAGGCAAGGCCCGCGACGGAATTTTTGCCGCCCACGGCCAGCAACGAGGTGATCCGATGCGCGGCGCCCGCGCGATCATCGCCGCGGTAGAAGCGGAGGATCCTCCGACGCGTTTCATCATAGGCGGCGATGCGCTCGATCAGGCGCGCGAGAAAATCGCGCAATTGCAGCGCGAATTCGACGCGTGGGAAGCGCTCAGCCGCGACACCGACTTTCAAGATCGCACGCAAACTGACCATGCGGGTTGATCTGGCGACGGACGAACTAATCGCGACGGCAGCGTGCCTGCCCACCAGCCGATGTCGAAAATTGACGAGTCGGTGTCGGACGCATACAAGTCGCGACAACGCTTTCGAACTAACGTGACAGGCCTCTCATACGATCGTTAGCCTGGAGCCGACATGTCCGATTTCATTACCGTTCTGCGCAAAACCTGTCCGACGCCTGTCCTTGACGCGACCAAGTGGAAGCGCATCGGCGGCGATCCGCACACCGTGAACCTCAACGCGTACGTCTCGAAGGACGGCAGCAAGATCATGGGCACGTGGATCTGCACGCCGGGCAAGTTCGAGGTGAATTACGAAAAATGGGAGTACTGCCACTTCCTCGACGGTTACTGCATCATCACGCCGGAAGGCGAGGAGCCGGTGCACCTGAAAGCCGGCGACGTGTTCGTGATCGAGCCCGGCATGAAGGGGACGTGGGAAGTGGTGGAGACGGTGCGCAAGTACTTCGTGTTCGCCTGAGCGGGCGATCGATTCGACCCAATCCGCGTCAGGCATACCCTCATCGCCCACATCCTTCCGATTCACGAAGCCAGGAGGGGCAAACGAGGATTCCGGTTCAATAAAAGTCGACCGGTTCGGAAAACAGCGCGCCGAGCGTGGTGACAGGCTCGGCGCGCTCCGCTATCCGACTGCAACCCGCGACATAACGTATGCGACACGCGGTTGTCCGGCGACGACACGATGACGCGCGCCGTCGGTCCTGCACGCTGCCGCGCAAACCCCTAAGATGCAGCGATCCGCCCATCGTTTCCGCTGCAGCGCATGAACTTTCCGCCTGCGCCGGACACCCCTCCGGAGCCCGACCATGCGCATCACCGCGATTCACGAACGTGCGATTCCCGTGTCCCGCTATGCCGATCCGGCGATTGCGTCCGGTGGCCTGACGACGAGCGTCGTCGCGGTCGTCACCGACGTCGTGCGCGACGGCCGCCCGGTGACGGGCTATGGCTACGCGTCGATCGGCCGCTTCGCGCAGGGCGGCCTGATCCGCGAACGGTTCGCGCCGCGTTTGCTGGCCGCGGCCGACACGCTCGCCGACGAAACCGGCACGAACCTCGACCCGTTGCGCGCATGGCGCGCGATGATGACCGGCGAGAAGCCGGGCGGACATGGCGAACGTTGCGTCGCGGTCGGCACGCTCGACATGGCGATCTGGGACGCCGCCGCGAAGATCGCCGGCCTGCCGCTGCACGGCTTTCTCGCCGACCGCTTCCAGCGGGCGACAGCACCACGCGTGCGCGTGTACGCGGGCGGCGGCTATCGCTATCCGCATGACGATCTCGCGCGCCTGTCGGACGAGATGCGCCGGATCGTCGATCTCGGCTACACGCACGCGAAGATCAAGATCGGCGGCGCGAATCTCGATCAGGACCGGCGCCGTATCGAAGCCGCGGCCGCGCATCTTGCCGGTTCATCGCACCTCGCGGTCGACGCGATGAACACGTACGACGCGACGACCGCTTGCCAGGCCGTCGACATGCTCGCGCCGTTCGGTCTCTGGTGGTTCGAGGACATCTGTGACCCGCTCGACCTGCCGCTCCAGGCAGACGTCGCTACGCGGTACGCACCGCCGATCGCGGCCGGCGAAGCGCTGTTCTCGCTTGCGGAGGCGAAGCTGCTCGACCGTTACGGCGGCCTGCGCGCCGACCGCGACGTGCTGGTGTTCGATCCGGTGCACAGCTACGGGCTGCCGGGCTATTTGCAGATCGTCGATCACTTCGTGTCGCGCGGCTGGCGGCGCGACGCGTTCTGGCCGCATGGCGGCCATCTGTTCTCGCTGCACGTCGTCGCGGCGCTGGGGCTCGGCGGCGCGGAAGTCAGCCCGTTCGCATTCCATCCGTTCAGCGGCCTCGCCGACGGCGAAATCGTCGACGCGGGATACGCGCGCGTGCCGCAGGCGCCGGGTATCGGGTTCGAACTGCATGCCCACGCGCACGACGCATTCCGCACGGTTTCGGCGTCGGACCGCTGACGCCTAAAGCGCGTCGATCGCGAAACGAACCGCGAAGCCGAGCATCGTCACCGCGACGAAGCCGTCGAGCACGCGCCACGCGAGCGTACGAGCGAACCACGCACGGCACGCGCGTGCGCCGTACGCGAGCATCAGGAACCACGCGAGCGAAGCAGTCATCGCGCCGATCGCAAACGGCTCGCGCGCGGACGGCGTGTGGCTCGCGATCACGGTTCCGAGCAGCAGCACCGTATCGATCCATGCATACGGATTGAGCAGCGAAACCGCGGCGGCCGCGAGCACCGTGCGCGACCGAGTGGGTTCGCTGCGAGCGGGAGCGCCGTCGACGTGCGCGGGCCGCCGCCCGACGATCGCCGCGCGCAGCGCAAGCAGCCCGTAACCGGTGAGATACGCGACGCCGGCCCACAGTGCGGCCGCCACCACGCCGGGATGGCGCGACAGCAACGACGACAGCCCGTGCGCGCCGAGCGCGATCAGCAGCGCGTCGCTGCCCGCGCAGACGAGGGAGATGGAGAGCAGGTGAGGGCCCGAAATCGAGCGCTTGATGACGAAGGCGTCCTTCGGACCGACCGACGTGAACAGGCCGGCGCCAAGCAGCAGGCCTTCGAGGAAGGCGGAGGTGTCGAGCACGAGCGGGCCGACAACCTCTTAAGCTGAACCGGTGATGGTTACGATGGAAGCAACGTTAAGGGCCGTCGGGGGGCGTTGTCAATGCCCGGCTGGGCGCCTGCGCGCCGGTCACGCGCGACCGGCATGGCCGGCCGCCCACTCCGGCCGCTGCCCGAGCGTGTCGAACAGCCGGACGATTTCGGCTTTCACCTTCTGCACCGCGTTGCTGACGAGCGCCGTGTCGTGCCAGCACAGCGACAGGTCGCGCACGAACAACCGGTGCGCGACCGTCGACAGCTTGAGCTTGCGCTCCTCGATCTCGACGTGCGCGGCCGTCCACGGCAGGATCGTCACGCCGAGCTGCGCCATCACGGCCGCGAACAGCAGCCCGGTCGAGCTCGCCTCGAAGCTGATCTCGTACGACAGCCCGGCCTCGCGCATCGCCCAGTCGACGCGGTTGCGGATCGTGTTCGGCGCGCTCGGCAGCACGAGCGGCATCCGCGCGATCGCGTCGAGCGGCACGGGGGCGTCCGGCACCGCGAAGCCGGGCCACGTGATCAGGTACAGCGTTTCCGTCAGCAGCCGATGGATCGCGATGCCGCGCGTGTCGACCGCATCGACGACGATCGCGAGATCGAGGCGTGCGCGTTCGAGCAGCGTGTCGAGATCGGCGCTCGGCGCCTCGATCAGTTCCAGCATGATGCCGGGAAAGCGGTCGCGCACCGCGCGGGCGAGCGGAATAGCCAGCACGCGCGCGGTGCTCGACGGCATGCCGACGGTCACGCGGCCTTGCGGCGTGTCGGCGTCGCGGCGCAGCAGCTCGCGCGTGCCGTCGGCCTGGCGCAGCAGTTCGAGCGCGTGCCGGTACAGCGTGCGGCCGGCGGCGGTCGGCGCGACGCCGCGCACGCTTCGTTCGAGCAGTTGCATCCCGAGATCCTGCTCGAGATTGCGCATCTGCTGGCTCACGGCCGGTTGCGCGACGTGCAGCGCCTCGCTCGCATGCGTGACGTTGCCGTATTCGACGACCTTCACGAAATAGCGCAACTGTCTCAAGTCCATCGCCGCCGTCTCCCGATTCGCGCTCGATTCGAGCCATAAGCTAATCCGATCGAGCAAGATGAATATCATATTTTTCGGCGATCGATCGCGTTTCTATACTCGTCTCACAAAAGAGCTCGACTGCCGGCCATCCCGGACCGGACATGGCAAAAGCGCCGGCTCCGCCGGCAAGGAGACGAAGATGTTCAAGGCGATCGACGCGCCGGTGGCCGGCGCGAAGCCGCGGCGCACGCCGCTCACGCGCGAGCAGGTCAAGGGCTTCTGGGCCGTGTACGCGGGCTGGGTGCTCGACGGCGTGGATTCGGTGATCTACGCGCTCGTGCTGATTCCCGCGCTGACCGAACTGCTGCCGGCCTCCGGCATCGCGGCGACGCCCGCGAATCTGGGGATGTACGGCTCGATCCTGTTCGCGCTGTTCCTGATCGGCTGGGGGCTGTCGTTCGTCTGGGGGCCGCTCGCCGACCGCTTCGGCCGCGTGCGCACGCTCGCGGCGAGCATCCTGATCTATTCGGTGTTCACCGGCGCGGCCGCGTTCGTGCACGACGTATGGGCGCTGGCCGCGTGCCGGCTGATCGCCGGGATCGGCGCCGGCTACCTGCAGACGGGCTACTACTTCGGCTTCTTCATCGCGGCCTGCCTGAACTACACGATCGGCGCGACCTACGGCTGGCGCGCGATGTTCCTGTGCGGGCTGGCGCCCGCGTTGCTCGCGGTGTTTACGGTCATGCGCGTGAAGGAGCCGGGGCAGTGGCGTCGGCACGGCGCGCGCGACGGCGACGTGGCCGACGCGCGCCGCGCGCATCCGCTGCGCGAGATCTTCGCGCCGGCGTTCCTGCGCCGCACGCTGACGAGCGCGAGCCTCGTCGGCGTCGCGATCGTCGGGTTGTGGGCCGGCTCCGTCTACGAGGCGAGCGCGGTCACCACGCTGGCGACACGCGCGGGCATCGATCACGTCGGCGCGCTGCGGCTGGCGTCGATCGGTGCGGCGATCCTGTCGTGCGCAACGATTGCCGGCTGTCTGGCGGCGCCATGGCTGTCGGAGCGGCTCGGCCGGCGTACCGCGCTCGGCGTGTATTTCGCGGGGATGGCCGGCTCGATCGTGTTTGCATTCGGCTGGGCGTTCTATCAGCCGAACGGGCTCGCCGCGTTCATGGTGTCGCTCGCGTTCCTCGGCTTCTTCGGCGGCAACTTCGCGATCTTCTCGCTGTGGCTGCCCGAGCAATATCCGACGCGCGTGCGGGCCACCGCGTTCGCGTTCAACGCTTCGGTCGGCCGCTTCATCGGCGCGGGCGTGAACTTCCTGCTCGGCGCCGCGATTCACGGTTACGGATCGCTCGGCGTGCCGGTCGCATGGACCGCTGCCGTGTTCGGGCTCGGCATCCTGATCCTGCCGTTCGCGGTCGAAACGCGCCACCAGACACTGCCCGAATGAGCGGCACGCCGCAGTCGTTCGCGAACACGCCACACCCCATCATCAATATCAGGAGTCCGGAATGCAGGCATTAACGGGAATCAGGATCGTCGATCTCAGTCGCGCGCTGTCGGGGCCGTTCTGCTCGATGGTGCTCGCCGATCTCGGCGCCGACGTGATCAAGGTCGAGTCGGGGCCGCACGGCGACATGAGCCGCGCGTGGGGGCCGTTCGATCGCGGCGTGAGCACGTACTACCTGTCCTGCAACCGCAACAAGCGCGGCGTCTGTGTGGACTTCCGGCAACCGGCCGGCCTCGACGTCGTGCGGAGCCTGATCGCGCAGGCCGACGTCGTGATCGAGAATTTCAAGGCTGGCACGATGGACGCGATGGGGCTCGGCTACGCTGCACTGAGCGCGCGCGATCCGCGGCTCGTGATGGGCAGCGTCACCGCGTTCGGCCCGCGCGGCCCGCTGCGCGACTGGCCGGGCTTCGACCAGATCGCGCAGGGCTACGCGGGGCTGATGAGCCTCACCGGTTTCCCGGACGGCGAGCCGACCCGCACGGGCACCGCGATCGGCGATCTCAGCTCGGGGATGTGGGTCGCGACCGGCGTGATGGCTGCGCTGTTCGAGCGCGAGCGCACCGGGCGCGGCCAGCATGTCGGCACGTCGCTGCTCGAAAGCCTCGTTGCGCTGTTGAGCGTGCACGGGCAACGCTACCTGAGCCTCGGCGACGTGCCGTGCCGCACTGGCAACGCGCATGCGGTGATCGCACCGTACGGCGTGTTCGAGACGGCCGACGGCCCGTTGAACCTCGCACCGATCACGACCGACATGTGGTTGCGGCTGTGCCGGTTGCTCGATCTGCCCGAACTGCCGGCCGACCCGCGCTTCGCGACCAACGATGCGCGCGTCGCCCATCGCGACGAACTGAAGGCGCTGCTCGAAAGCCGCCTGCGCACGCGCGGCAAGCGCGAATGGACGCAACGGTTCGTCGAGGCCGGGCTGCCGGCCGGGCCGATCCATACGCTCGACGAAGTATTCGACGATCCGCAGCTCGCGCATTGCGGGCTGGTCGAGCCGGTCGCGCATCCGACGCTCGGTACGCTGCGTCAGGTCGTCACGCCGCTCGGCGGGATGGGCGACGACCTGCCGGCGCCGCGCACGCGCCACGCGCCGCCGCTGCTCGGCGAGCATACGGTCGACGTGCTGCGCGAAGCCGGCTACGGCGACGACGCGATCGACGCGCTGCTGGCGGAGCGCGCGATCTTCCAGGCGGATGCGGTGACGGAGGCCGTGCAATGACCGACACGACGAAACGGGACGGGGCGTCGACCGTGACGGTCGACCTGATCGGCGAGCGGATCGCGCGCGTGCGGTTCGCGAACCCGGCGCGACGGCATGCGCTCGACGCGCCGCTGCTCGACGCCCTCGTTGCACACCTCGATGCGTTGGCCGGACATCGTCCGCCGCCAGTCGTGATTCTGTCGAACGACGGTAGCGGCGATGTGTGGAGCGCGGGGCACGACCTGCGCGAACTGGCCGACGATCGCGATCCGCTCGCATACGGCAAGCCGCTCGAACGCGCGCTGCGGCGCGTGCGTACCTATCCGGGCGCGGTGATTGCGGCGGTGGCCGGATCGGCGTGGGGCGGGGCGGTCGATCTCGCGATGAGCTGCGATCTCGTCGTGGCCGCGCGCGACGCGCGTTTCGCGATGACGCCCGCGAACATCGGCCTGCCGTATTCGACGAGCGGCTTGCTGCGCTTCTACGACAACCTGCCGATCCACGTGCTGAAGGAGATGTTCTTCTGCGCGCAGCCGCTCGATGCGGAACGCGCCGCGCACCACGGGCTCGTGAACCGGCTGGCCGACGCCGGCGAGGTCGACGACGCGGCGCTCGACGTCGCGCGCACGATCGCCGCGAAGGCGCCGCTCGCGGTGCACGCGGTGAAGGAGCAGTTGCGCGTGCTGCAGGACGCGCGGCCATTGCCGGCCGATGCGTTCGAACGCATCGCCGAGTTGCGCCGGCGGGCGTGCGAAGGCGCGGATTTCGACGAAGGGTTGCGCGCGTTCGCGGAGCGGCGCGCGCCGGTGTTTCGCGGGATTTAGGCGGAAAGCGGAGGTTGCGATGTGACGATGGCCGCGCGTCATGCGCCGCCGAGCGCATGTATGCCGACGAGCAGCAGTGCGCCGATCGCGATCAGCAGCAGCGCATGAACGCGCGTGTAGATCACGCACAACGTCGATGCGACGGCGATCGCGCGCGCGGGCCAACCGCCGTCGAGCGCCTGCAGCAGCACCCACACCGACGCGAGAATCATGCCGGCCGCGACCGGGCGCAGGCCCGCTTCGAGCGCGATCTGCCAGCGCGCGCCTCGATGTCGCCGCCATAGATGCGCGACACCGTAGATCAGGAACGCGGTCGGCCCGAACAGCGCGAGCGTCGCGATCACCGCGCCCCAGAAGCCGGCCACCTGCCAGCCGATCAGCGTCGCCAGCAGCGAGCCGGGGCCCGGCGCCATCCGTGCGATCGCGAAGTCGTTCACGAATTGCGCGGCGCTCATCCAGTGATGGACGTCGACGACCTGCCGCTGGATGTCCGCGATGACCGCCTGCCCGCCGCCGATCGTCGCGATCGACAGCGGCGCGAACACGCCGAACAGCGCGGCGTAACGTGCGGACGCGTTCATCGCGCGTCGCTCCCGCCCGGTGCAGCGGCCGCACGGCGGTATTCGAGCGCGACGCTCAGCGTGCCGCCGATCAGCACGGTCCACACTAGAGGCCAGTGCAGCACCGCGACCGACACGAAGACGAGCGTCATGACCGCGAACGGCAGCGCGCGGCGCGGCAGGCGGCGCACCGCGGTGATCGCCATCGAGATCGACAGCCCGATCGCCGCGGCCGCCGCGCCGGCGAGCGCGACATGCGTGAGCGGGAAGCGCGTGAGGGTCGAGAACGCGACGCCGAACAGCACGATCAGCACCGCGGGCGGCGCGATGATGCCGGTGAAGCCCGCCACCGCGCCGCGCCATCCGGCGAGACGGTAGCCGATCCAGATCGCGAGATTCTTCACGTTGACGCCCGGCAACGCCTGCGACAGCGCGAGGCCGTTGAGGAACGCCTCTTCGTCGAGCCATCGCCGCCCGTGCACGAAGTCGCGCATCATCCGTCCGCTGAGTCCGCCGCCGAAGCTGGTCAGGCCGATCTGCGCGAACGCGACGAACAGTGCGAGGACGCCTGGCGGCGCGTCGCTTGCCGGAGGGGCCGGGGGAGTCGGGGTGGAGGCGGGAGGCATCGGGCGGGTAGCACGTGGGGATCGGGCGATCGCCCATGTTAGCAAGCAGTGCCTGTCAGCACGCTGACATTGGTGCGGCGCCCGTACCCCCGGCTTCGCTACCGGTTCGACGCGGCCGGGCCGCCGCGCGTCATGCGCGCACCACCGTCACGCCGGCGGCTTCGATCGGCTCCGTCAGCGCGGCGTCGGTTTCCTTTTCGACGACGATCGCCTGCGCCAGCGCGATATCGCCGATCACGAACTGCGACGCCGCGCGCAGTTTCGACTGCGACGCGAGCACGACCGTCTCGGCCGCGCGTTCGGCTAGCGCGCGCTTGATCGCCGCTTCCTCGAAATCGCCGGTGCTCAGCCCCGCGACCGGATGCACGCCCGTGACCCCCATGAAGTACAGGTCCGCATGGATGCGCGCGATGCCTTCCATCGCCGCCGCGCCGACCGCGACGATCGAATGCTTGTAGAGCCGCCCGCCGATCAGGATCACGCCGATCGACGGATGCGCGGCCAGCGCGACCGCGACGCTCGGGCTATGCGTGACGATCGTCGCGCGCAGGTCGACCGGCAACTGGCCGACGAGCAGCGCGGAGGTCGTGCCGCCGTCGACGATCGCGACTTGCCCGGGCGCGATCATCTGCGCGGCCCGCCGCGCGATGCGCCGCTTCTCCGCGGTTTCGAGCGCCTCACGCTGCGCGAACGGCGCGACGGCCGGCGACGCCGGCAGCGCGCCGCCATGCACGCGCTGCAGCAGCCCTTCGGCCGCGAGTTCGCGCAGGTCGCGGCGCACCGTGTCTTCGGACACGCCGAATTGCACGCTCAGCTCGGCAGCCAGCACCTGGCCGTCACGCGCGAGCGCATCGAGGATCGCTTTCTTGCGTTGCGTCGTCAGCATCGTGTTTGCACGAAAATTCTTGAAATTGCACGAATGTGCACGTTACCATGAGCGCCGTCCTTTGTCGAAGCGGAGGCTGCAATGGCTGCAATGGCTGCAATGGCTGCTACGCGGGAGCGGGTCCGCATCGTCGATACGACGGTGCTGTCCGATGACTGGTATGTGCTGCGCAAGGTGACGTTCGATTTCCTGCGCCGCGACGGCACGTGGCAACGTCTGAGCCGCGAGACCTACGATCGCGGCAACGGCGCGACGATCCTGCTGCGTCATGCCGAGACGGGCGACGTGCTGCTGACGCGGCAGTTCCGGATGCCGGCGTTCGTGAGCGGGCACGACGGCATGCTGCTCGAAGCGGCCGCCGGCCTGCTCGACGACGAAACACCCGAAGCGCGCATCCGCGCGGAGGCCGAGGAGGAGACCGGCTATCGCGTGCGCGGCGTGCGCAAGGTGTTCGAGGCGTTCATGAGCCCGGGGTCCGTGACGGAGAAGCTGCATTTCTTCGTCGGCGAATACGATGCGTCGCTGCGCACCGGCGCGGGCGGCGGCGTCGCGGAAGAGGGCGAGGATCTCGAGGTCGTCGAGATGCCGCTGCAGGCGGCGCTGGATGCGGTCGAGCGCGGCGAGATCGTCGATGCGAAGACGATCATGCTGCTCCAGTACGTCGCGCTGCGGGAAACCGCGGGCGGGCGCGCCGCATGACGCCGCGGCTCGTGCTGGTCGCCGGCCCCTATCGCAGCGGCACGCACGGCGACCCCGCGCGCATCGCCGCGAACCTGCATCGGCTGGAAGCGGCGGCGCTCGCCGTGTATCGCCGCGGGCACGTGCCGATGATCGGCGACGCGATCGGCGAAGCCTTCCTGTATCCGGCCGCGCACCGGCTGCTGCGATGCTGCGCATCGGCGGCGCGTCGCGCGGAGCGGATGCGGACGTGGCGCTTGCGCGGCAACTCGGCAAGCCGGTCTATTTCGCGGTTGACGAGATGCCGGTCGCGCAGGACGATTCGACCGATTGAGCAAGCATGAGCGCCGGGTTGCGGCATCGCCGGCGCGACACTTGCGGACAGCCGGTATTCGCGTTGCCGGTATCCGCACACGCGCAGCAGCCCGCAGTGGCGTCGCCGAGGCGGCGCGACGCCCGAACCGGCGTATGATCGCGACGCCATTCGCGCAACGTTCGACTTCGCCGCTTTCCCATCATGCCGCTTTCCGACTCCGCCGATCCATCCGACTCCGCCGCCGCGCCGCTTCCCGCCGGTCTCGTGGCATCCGCCGTCGATGCACTCGCGCGCGCCGACGCATTGCTCGTCACGGCCGGCGCGGGCATCGGCGTCGATTCCGGCTTGCCCGATTTTCGCGGCACGGACGGCTTCTGGCGCGCGTATCCGGCGCTGCGCCACGAGCGTTTCGAATTCCACGAGATCGCGTCGCCGCACGCGTTTCGTGCGCGTGCGTCGCTCGCATGGGGCTTCTACGGGCATCGTCTCGCGCTCTACCGCGCCACCGCGCCGCACGCGGGCTTCGCGATCCTGCGCCGCTGGATCGACGCGATGCCGAACGGCGGTTTCGTGCTGACGAGCAACGTCGACGGCCAGTTCCAGAAAGCCGGCTTCGATCCGGCGCGCATCGTCGAGATCCACGGTTCGATTCATGCGATGCAGTGCCTGCGCCCGTGCACGGACGAGACGTGGGACGCGGCGCCGTTCATGCCGGAGGTCGACGAAACGACGTGCCGCCTGGTGGGCGACATGCCGCGCTGCCCGCACTGCGGCGGGCTCGCGCGGCCGAACATCCTGATGTTCGGCGACACCGGCTGGCTCGGCGCGCGCTACGACGCTCAGGAGCGCGCGCTTGAAGACTGGATCGCGCGGGCCGGGCGCGTCGCCGTGGTCGAGATCGGCGCGGGCACCGCGATTCCGACCGTGCGCCTGTTGAGCGAGCGGTTCGGTGCCGACGTGATTCGCATCAACGCGCGCGAAGCGCATGCGCGCCGGGCGGACGTGATCGGGCTGAAGGGCGGTGCGCTGGCGATGTTGAACGCGCTCGAGCGCGCGTGGCGCGGCGGCTGAGCCCGCGCCGACCGGCCGCGGCCGCGCCGGTTACGGCCGGGCGACGAGCGCCTGCACGAGCGCCGGCGCGATCGGCGAACCGAGGCCCGTCACGTAGTCGTAGCCGCCCGCCGCGTTGCAGATGCTGCCGCAATTGCCGTTGGAGCCGGTCGTTACGTCGTGGAAGTCGCTGCCGTACGCGGTTTTGCCGACCGTATAGAGCGTGTCGTAGGTGCCGCTCAACGATTTCTTGCCGGCCGCAGTGCGCAGCGAGTTCGCGATCGCGACGAGCGCCGACCATTGCGGCGCACCCGCGCTCGTGCCGCCAACCTGGAACCAGCCGGCCTGTCCTTGATAAGTGACCGAGTCGTACACCGCGAAACCGCTGGACGGATTCGCGTCGTAGCTGACGTCGGGCACGCCGCGCTTGCCGGCCACCGGAATCGGCCAGGCAGCCTGGCCGGCCGGCTCGGCCTCGACGCTGCTCACGCCGCCGCCGCTGCCGCTCCACGCCGCCTCGCCGATGTAGTTGCCGGCCGTATCGGACGACAGCGTCGTGCCGCCGACGGACACCACATAGGGCGACGCGGCCGGGTATTCGGTGCCGGTGCCGCTGTCGCCGGACGACGCGACGAACGTCACGCCCGGTACGTTGAAGTGGCTGTCGAAGCCCGTCTCGCTGCCGAATTCGTTGCCGCCGAAACTCATCGACACCACCGACGCGCCGCGCCTGACCGCGACGTCGACCGCGGCCAGCAGGTCGCTGAAGCTGGCCGATGCGGCTTCGACGAGCACGATCTTCGCCTTCGGCGCGATCGCATGCACCCATTCGACGTCGAGCGAGATCTCGAGCGACCAGCCCGAATCGGGTTTGGGCCGCGCACCGTGCGCGTACACCTTGGTGAAACAGCCGTTCGACGACGTGCAGGCCGGCAACGAGAACGCATTGCTGAACACGCCGAGATCGGACTCGATCTTCGGGTCGTCGTACGCGTCGACGATCGCGACGACCATCCCGTCGCCCTGGTTCGCGATCGCATCGAACCCGTATGCATGCCGGGTGAGTGCTGGCGTGAGGCCGGCGATCGTGGCCGTGCTCGCACGCGGCTTCGTGTGGAACGGCGGGCGCGCGAATCCTGCCGGTGCACGATGGCCTTCGACGTAGGGCGGCGGCCCGTTGCCGTCGGCGAGCACGGCGCCCGACGCGAGCAGCGACGCGCACAGCGCCGGAATCAACATGGACGACGGGCGGATATTGTTCATTTTTCGAGTCTCCATGTCGATGGAGTGGAGTGGCGAATCAATTTTACGAAATCGACGACGGTAACTACATCGAATATCGACTGAATAAGGGAATGTCTGATAAGGGAAAGTACGCGGGATCCCTTATGGATTGGTGCTGTGCAGGGATAGCCCGAGCCGGATCGAACTGCTTTATCGATTTTCGAAAAATCCGATAAATAATCGGTCGATTCAAAATCGATTCGTAATGTCCGATGTAATTGTTCGGTAAATGTCCACTGCGGCGCGCGCGTGGAAATCGTGAAAGGCGTCATGCGTTCGCGACACGATCCGCCGCCTGTCGGCATTGCGGGCGCGGCGCGATTGCGCATACAGTTCGGCGTAGGCCGCGTGCGCCGCGCGGCGGCGTCAGAGAGGAGTGCCCTTGTTCTATTCGATCGTCGCGATCTTCGTCGGCGCCGGGCTCGGCGCGTTGCTGCGCTGGTTCCTGAGCCTCGCGCTCAACGCGTTCTTTCCCGCGGTGCCGCTCGGCACGCTCGCGTCGAACCTGATCGGCGGCTATGTGATCGGCGTGGCCGCCGTCATGTTTACCGCGCGCGTCGGGTTGCCGCCCGAGTGGCGGCTGTTCGTGATCACGGGCTTTCTCGGCGGCCTCACGACGTTCTCGACCTTTTCGGTCGAAGTGATGACGCACGCGCTCGAGGCCGAATTCGGATGGGCGTTGGCGGTGGCTGCCCTACACTTGACTGGATCGTTCGCGCTGACGGCGCTCGGCATGTGGACCGCGCGCGCGTGGCTCGCGGCGGCCTGAGCGGGCCGCCATCGGAGGGAGCGATGGACAGGGTCTTTTTGCGTTTCTACGTGCACGAGCAGCACCGGCTGCACTGGAAGCCGCTGTGGGAATGGCTGCTGGAAGAGGCGAACCGGATGGGCGTCGCGGGCGGATCCGCGTTTCGCGCGATGGCCGGTTTCGGCCAGCATCGCGTGCTGCACGAGGATCGCTTCTTCGAACTGCAGGGCTCGGTCGCGATCGAGGTCGAATTCATCGTCACCGAGGACGAAGCGCAACGGCTGCTCGAGCGGCTATCGCACGAGAAAGTGCGTGTGTGCTACGCGATGATGCCCGCGCGGTTCGGCGTGATCGACACGCTCGGCGCACCGCCGGCGCAGGGGCCGGCGGCGTAGGGCGTCGCGCCGGATCAGATGCCGAACATCGTCAGCGACACGGCCGCGCGCGTGACGATCATCAGCAGCACCTGCACGATCACGAACAGCAGGATCGGCGACAGGTCGATGCCGCCGAGGTTCGGGATCACGCGGCGCAGCGGGTTCAGGAACGGCGCGGTGAGCTGGTAGAGGATCGGCATCGCCGGCGAGTGCGGGTTGAGCCACGACAGCAGCGCCATCAGGATCGTCATCCAGATCACGAGATTGAGCGCCCACTTCACGACGGTGAGCAGCGCGACCACGACGAGCGTCGCGATCACGGTGGCCGGATCGAAGCCGGCCATCACGACCATCAGCACGACGTAGACGAGCGCGGTGAGCAGCGCGGCGACGACGCTGGCCCAGTCGATGCCGCGTACGCCCGCGATCACGCGGCGCAGCGGCAGCACGAGCCAGTTGGTCGCCTGCAGCACGGCTTGCGTGACGGGGTTGTACGGCGGCACGCGGACGGCCTGCATCCAGACGCGCAGGATCAGTGCGGCGCCGAATAGCGTGAAGACGGTATTGAGCAGAAAACGGGCGATCTCGCCGAACATCGTTGGCATCCTTTTTATACAGTCAGTAGCGTGCGGCCGCCAACGCCGGTTGGCGGCGCATCGGCCGACACCTTATCACGCCTCGTCTCGCGACGGGGAGGGGCGCGCGGCCGCGCGCGCGAGCGACGTTTCGACGGCTTCGGCCAGCGCCGGCAGCGAGACCGGCGGCGTCGCACGCTTCGCCGCGAGCGCGACCGCGCGGCGCGTCAGCAGCGCGTACAGTGCCGCATGATCGCCGCCGCGCGCCTCGAGCAGCGCGAGCTGGCGCTCGACGATGCCCGTGTCGCCGCGCGACACCGGCCCGGACAGCGCATTCGCGAGCCCCTTGTCGCGGGCGGTTTCGATCGTGCCGGCGAGCATCGGCAACAGTGCGCGTAGCGCGGCGTCCTCGTCGAAACCGAGGCCGCGCCACAGCTCGACCGCTTCCGACAGCCCGCACAGTGCGAAGCTCGCCGCGTAGTGGGCGGCCGCGTGATACAGCATCCGGCCGCCGGCCGGAATCGACAGCGGATGGCAGCCGAGTGCGGCGGCAAGTCGCAGCAGCGTCGCGTGCAGCGCACCGTCCGCTTCGATCGTGACCGAGCAGCCGTCGATGCGCGCGAGGTCGGCATCGGTGCCGCCGAACAGATAAAGAGGATGGAAGCCGCCGGTGGCCACGCCTTGCTGCTTCGCCGGGTCGAGCAGCGCGACCGCCGATGCGCCGCTGCAATGGACGACCGCCTGGCGGGCGGCGCGCGAGGCGTCGAAGCGCAACGCCGCGGCGCTCGACGCGAGATGATCGTCGGGCGTCGTCACGAAGATCAGGTCGGCGGCGTCGGCCACTTGCTGCGGGGTATCGACCGCGCGGCAGCCGTCGATGCGCGCGGCAAGGCCGGCGGCCGATGCGGGTGTGCGGCTCGCGATCGCGACGACGGGAAAGCCGGCCTGCGCGAAACGCTGCGCGACACAGCGCGCGAGGCGGCCGGCGCCGATGAAGCCGAGGCGGGGTGTGTCGGGAAGCGGCATGGCAGCGGATGTAAGCGAAAACGAAGCAGCCGCCAGTATCGCAGGAATGACGGCGATGTCGCGGAAGGCAGCATGCGAGGCGGCTGCACGTATGAATTACCGATGCGCGGCGCGATCGATGCGTGGGTGGGCATCCGGTATCGTGGCGGGATCACGACTCGGAATCCGTCCCCGAAACTCCATGCGGCTGCGTCCCGCTTGAAATGTCGGCATGTTGTCTCGAATTTGTAATCGTTCATTACGTACGCGCGCCAGCTGCGCGCGCCGGATCCGGTAAGACTGACCGATCGTCGTGTCGCGCCCCGACTCCTCGGATGGAATCGCGCGACCCGCAAGGGTTGGCGCCCGTGCGAGGCCCCGCGCCGGACGGCGGCTCCGGCCGCGGACAATTGCAATTTGCAACAAATGCACGATACGCGCGGGGCGGGTTTTCGCTACATTGCTTGCATGCGACGTGCATGCCCGCCGTTGCCGACAGGAGCGCCTAAAATACCGCTCCAGCAGGAGAATCGAAGTGAAAAAGCTCATTCCGTTCATCGCCGCCGCCGCGCTGGGCCTGGGTGCCGCAAGCGCCGCGCAGGCTCACGTGTCGATCGGGGTCGGCATCGGTATCCCGGTCGCACCCGCATATCCCGTCTATGCACCGCCGCCGCCCGTCTACTACGCGCCGCCGCCTCCGCCCGTGTACTACGCGCCGGCACCGGCCTACTATGCGCCGCCGCCCGCTGTGGTCGTCGGCGGCTACTACGGTCGCCCGTACTGGCGCCACGGCTACGGCGGCTGGGGCCATCACGGCTACTGGCGTCGCTGATTCGTCCCGCGCGGCCTGACCGCGCGCGGCAAAACGGCGCAACGTCCCGCGAGGGGCGCTGCGCCGTTTTTCATTGGGGCCGCCATTTCGGCGCGCGGCTCGGCAGGGCGGTCGCGATTACGTCGCGTGCACGATCAGGTCGCGGTAGCCGCCGACGATCACGCTGTACGAGAAATACGCGAAGAGCAGCGCCGACGCGACATGGCACGCACGCATCAGCCCGGCGCCTGCACGCTTGCGGCCTTGGCTCGCGAGCGTGCACATGAAGAGCGTCCACGCGAGACCGCCGAGGAAAAAGCCCGACAGGAACACCGACGCGGTGGCCGGGGTGGTCGCGCCGGCTTTCGCGATCAGCGCGCCGCCGACCGCCGCGAACCACAGGATCGCGCTCGGTGACGACATCGCGAGCAGCATCCCGCGCGCGAAACTGCGCCGCGCGCTCGCCCGCGGCGGCGGTTCATCGTCTGCGTCGTCGTCGGCTGCCTTGACGGGCGCCAGCGCTTCGCGCGCCATCTTCCACGTGAGGAACAGCAGCACTGCGCCGCCGCCGATCCACACGATCCAGCGCACGGGTTCGAACTGCAGCAGCACGGCCATCCCCGCGAGCGCGAGCGCCGCGTAAACGAGATCGCCGACGCACGAGCCGACGCCGAGCCAGAAGCCCGGCCGGAAGCCGTGCGACAGCGTCAGCGACAGCATCGCCACGTTCACGAGGCCGATGTCGAGACACAACGATAGCGACAGAAAGAATCCGTCGGACAGCATGGAGGCAGGCGGAAAGTTCATCTTCGGGGTGCGTGCGGCGATTGCGATGCGCGGGCCGGCGGGTGCCGGCCGCCGGCCGCGTGGCGTCAGAGGCCGATCTCCTGCCACAGCCGGTCGACGCGCGCCTTCACGGCCGCGTCCATCTCGATCGGGTGGCCCCATTCGCGATTCGTTTCGCCCGGCCACTTGTTGGTCGCGTCGAGCCCCATCTTCGAGCCGAGGCCGGCCACCGGCGATGCGAAGTCGAGATAGTCGATCGGCGTGCTGTCGACCATCACCGTGTCGCGCACGGGGTCGACGCGCGTCGTGATCGCCCAGATCACTTCCTTCCAGTCGCGGATGTTCACGTCCTCGTCGACGACCACGATGAACTTCGTATACATGAACTGCCGCAGGAAGCTCCACACGCCGAACATCACGCGCTTTGCGTGGCCCGCGTAGCTCTTCTTCATCTGGACGATGGCCATCCGGTAACTGCAGCCTTCGGGCGGCAGGTAGAAGTCGGTGATTTCCGTGAACTGCTTCTGCAGCAGCGGCACGAACACCTCGTTGAGCGCGACGCCGAGCACGGCGGGCTCGTCGGGCGGCTTGCCCGTGTAGGTCGAATGGTAGATCGCGTCGCGGCGCATCGTGATGCGCTCGACGGTGAACACCGGAAACCACTCCTGCTCGTTGTAGTAGCCGGTATGGTCGCCGTACGGCCCTTCGAGCGCGTGTTCGTACGCGGCCGCCGCGTTGCCCGCCGGTCGCGGCGGCGCGCCGGCCGGCGCAGGGGCGGGGGCGCCTTCCTGCGGATGAATGAAGCCTTCCAGCACGATTTCCGCGCGCGCGGGCACCTGCAGCGTGTCGACGCCGGGCGTCAGGCACTTCGCGAGTTCCGTGCGGCTGCCGCGCAGCAGGCCGGCGAACTGATACTCGGACAGCGAATCGGGTACGGGCGTCACCGCACCGAGTGTCGTGGCCGGATCGGCGCCGAGCACGACCGCGACCGGATAGGGCTTGCCCGGGTTCCGCAGCGCGAACTCGCGGAAGTCGAGCGCGCCGCCGCGATGCGCGAGCCAGCGCATGATCAGCTTGTTGCGGCCGATTAATTGCTGACGGTAGATGCCGAGGTTCTGGCGCGGCTTGTTCGGCCCGCGCGTGACCGTCAGGCCCCACGTGACGAGCGGCCCCGCATCGCCGGGCCAGCAGGTCTGGATCGGCAGCTTGTTCAGGTCGACGTCGGCGCCTTCCCAGACGATTTCCTGGCACGGCGGCGACGACACCGACTTCGGCGCCATGTCCCACACCGCCTTCGCGAGCGACAGCAGCTTGCCGGCGTCCTTCAGGCTCTTCGGCGGATCGGGTTCCTTCAGCGCGGACAGCAGGCGCCCGAGATCGCGCAGCGAACCGAGCGCGGCATCGTCGCCCGCATCGACGCCCATCCCGAGCGCGACGCGGCGCGGCGTGCCGAACAGGTTGCCGAGCACCGGGAACGCATGGCCGGGCGGCGCGTTGAACAGCAGCGCCGGGCCGCCGGCGCGCAACACGCGGTCGCACAGCTCGGTCATTTCGAGCACGGGCGACACGGGCTGGGTGACGCGCCGCAGTTCGCCGAGCGCCTCGAGGCGCTGAATGAAATCGCGTAAGTCTTTGTATTTCATGAAGAAGGTCCGGGCTGCCCGCAGGGCGGGCAGCGGTGGGCGGGGGCAGCGGCCGGCTGCGACCCCGAATCGACCGACGATTTTACCCGGGTCGCCGCGCGGCCGCCCGGCGCAGAAAAAAGTCGATCGAGCGCAAACCCCTTACGGCACGGGGATTGCGTTCTGAAGAGTGGTTTTAAATTACTTTTTGTTATGATTTGAAAGTTTTATAGTGTTGACGATCTATAAAACCCTGCTAGAATCCGCTCACATTGGTTGCAGGGTAAAAGGCTTCGAGCCGCCAATCACCGATCTTTGACGCAGCGCGTCACCGTCCGCCGAATCCTGCACGGCGTTTTCGACGGCCTTTGTCGTAGTCCCAGCCAGCGCCACCAGACGCTGGTTTTTTGCGTGGGTGCCACCGCGTATGCCCGCCTCGCCCAGTGTGCGAAGGCGCCGGCCTTCTTACACCGTGGCCTCGAACGGTACTTATACCGTTTCCCCGATGCTTGCGCGTCCCAACCAAGGCGTGCGGCGTCGTGATTCCGCGGCGCGTTTTCCGTCTCGCCATCGAGCTGAGCGAGCCGCACGAGTCATGTTCATGGGAGATGATCTGAATGAACGCTTGGTTATCGTGGCGTCCCACCGAGCAGCATGCGCAAATCGTGCGCAACTTGCTGCGTCGCGGGACGCGTGTCAGTCACCATCTATTCAGCGTTGTCGGCTGTTTCGCTGTCGCGGTCGCGCTTGCACTGTGGTTGCTGCCAACCGTGCGCGGCACGCTCGCCGCGAAGCTGATGCCGGTCGTGTCCGCGGCCGTGCAGGCCGGTCCGGCGCGCCTGCTGTCCGGCCATCCGCTGCCGAACTTCGCGCCTGCCGGCGCGCAGCCGCAGCAGGAAGAGAGTCCGGAAACGGATGCGCTTGCAGTTGGCCTCGACGTCGCACCGGAAGCCGGCGCTCAGGGCGCCCCGGGCGATGCGTCCGATCCGGCCCGTAACGGCCCGTCGCCCGTCGCGCTTGCGAAACTGATCCCGATTCAGCGCGTGGCGGCCGATGCCCGCGACGATCGCGCGCTCGCGTCGAACCGCGAACAGGCGCTCGTCGCCACCTATCTGTCGCGCCGTTACCGCGTCGCCCAGGAGCCGCTCGGCCAGCTCGTCAAGGCGGCGTTCCAGACCGGTCGTGACGTCGGCCTCGATCCGCTGCTGCTGCTGTCGGTGATGGCGATCGAATCGGGCTTCAACCCGTACGCCGAAAGCGGCGTCGGCGCGAAGGGGCTGATGCAGGTCATGTCGAAGGTGCATTCCGACAAGTTCGAGTATTTCGGCGGTACCGACACCGCGCTGCAGCCGCTCGCGAACCTGCAGGTCGGCGCACTGGTACTGAAGGACTGTATCGCGCGCGGCGGTTCGCTCGCGAACGGCCTGCGCCTGTACAACGGCTCGACGAATCCCGACGACAACGGCTACGGTTCGAAGGTGATGGCCGAACGCAGCCGCCTGCGCGACGTCGCGCGTGGCCGCAGCGTGCCGATCAACGCGCCGCAGGCGCCCGCGCAACCCGCGAAGCCGATCGTCACTGCCGCTGCCGTGACGGCCGCGGCAGGCGGCGCGAAGCGCGTGCATGCGACGCTCGACGGCACGACCTCGATCAAGGCGGCGCCGAAGGAAGCCGCCCCGCAGGACGACGCGAGCGTCGATACCGCGAAGCAGTCGCACGGCGATCATTCGGAGCTCGGCGCGTAACGGTCGCGTTTCGGCGGCTCCGGCCGGCACGACATGAAAAAAGCACCCGACTCGGGTGCTTTTTCTTTTTGCGATGCGTGAAGCGGCGGTACGCCCCGGCCGCGGCGTCAGTGCTGGCCGAACAGCGCCGCGAGCCGGCCGACGGCCTCTTCGAGCCGAGAGTAGGCCGTTGCATAGGACAGGCGGATATAGTCACGCGGCGCATGGACACCGAAGTCCATGCCCGGCACTAGCACCACGCCTGCGTCGTGCAGCATCGCCTGCGTGAGTGCGGCACTGTCGCCGGCCGCCGGGTGGGCGACGCCGCCACAATGCGCATACACGTAGAACGCGCCGTCCGGCATCACTGGCACCGTGAAGCCGAGCCGTTCGAGCGCCGGTGCGATGAAATCGCGGCGGCGCTTGAATTCGAGCCGGCGTGTTTCGTAGATGTCGAGCGTCGCGGGTTCGAAGCAGGCGAGCGCCGCGTGTTGCGCGAGCGCGGAGGGGCAGATGAACAGGTTCTGCGAGAGCTTCTCGAACGAGCCGACGAGCGCGGGCGGCACGACGAGCCAGCCGAGCCGCCAGCCCGTCATGCTGAAATACTTCGAGAAGCTGTTCACGGTGATGACGTCGTCGCCGAACGACAGCGCCGATACGGGCGCGGCGTCGTAGCTGAGCCCTTGGTAGATCTCGTCGACGATCGTGAAGCCGTGGCGTGCGCGTACCGCTTCGACGATCCGCTTCAGTTCGTCCGGTTCGAGCGACGTGCCGGTCGGGTTCGACGGCGACGCGAGCAGCACGCCGCGCGTGCGCGCGTTCCAGTGCGTGCGGACGTCGTTTTCGGTGAGCTGGAAGCGTGCGTCCGGGCCGCTCGGCACGAGCACCGGGCGACCTTCGGCCGCCGCGACGAAGTGCCGGTTGCACGGATACGACGGGTCGGGCATCAGTACTTCGTCGTCGCGGCCGACCAGCGCGAGGCACGCGAGCAGCAGCGCGGCCGATGCGCCGGCCGTCACGACGATCCGCTCGGGCGCGATCGCGAGGCCGTACGCGCGCGCATAGTGCGCGGCGATCGCCTCGCGCAGCGGCGCGATGCCGAGCGCGCTCGTGTACTGCGTGACGCCGCGGCGCAGCGCGGCCGCGGCAGCCTCGACGACCGGCTCCGGCGCGGTGAAATCCGGCTCGCCGATGCCCATGTGGATAACGTCGCGCCCCAAGGACTCGAGCCGCTGTGCCTCCTTCATCAGTTCCATCACGTGGAAGGGCTGGATCGCGTCGACGCGTGCGGCGAGCGTGACGAGCGAATCGGCGGTGGTATTCATCGGCGGGCGGGACGGAGGGGAAAAGAATGAAAAACGGGCGCTTGCGCGCCCGTGGACCAACCAACGGTATCAGCCGTTGCGACGCGCCTGCGTTTCGGCGGGGCGCAGCTTCGCGGCCAGCTTGTCGAGCACGCCGTTCACGTACTTGTAGCCGTCGGAGCCGCCGAACGTCTTCGCGAGTTCGACGGCTTCGTTGATGATCACGCGATACGGCGTCTCGACGTGGTGCGTGAGCTCGAACGTCGCGATCAACAGGACCGCGCGTTCGACCGGCGACAGCTGATCGATCGGACGGTCCAGCGACGGCGCCAGCGCTTCGACGAGCGTCGCATGTTCGCGGATCACGCCGTGCAGGATCGCTTCGAGCAGTTCCTTGTCAGCCTTGTCGTAACCGAGCGCGCCGCGCAGTTGCGCGTCGATCTCGCCGGAGGGCGCGTTCGACAGCAGCCACTGGTACAGGCCCTGCGTCGCCAGCTCGCGCGATTGTCGGCGGGCGCTCTTCTTCATGCGCGCTCCTCTTCGTCGTCTTCGTCTTCCTCTTCGTCCTCGTCGTCGCCGAGCTGGTCGAGCGCCATCGTCAGGTTGGCCATCTCGACGGCGACGCGTGCGGCGTCACGACCCTTTTCGGTCATGCGCGCGACGGCCTGCTCGTCGGTTTCGGTCGTCAGGACCGCATTCGCGATCGGCAGGTTGAAGTCGAGGCCGATGCGGGTGATGCCCGCGCCGCTCTCGTTCGACACGAGTTCGAAATGGTAGGTCTCGCCGCGGATCACCGCGCCGAGCGCGATCAGTGCGTCGAACTGGCCGCTTTCGGCGAGCTTCTGCAGCGCGAGCGGGATTTCCAGCGCGCCGGGCACTGACACGAGCAGCACGTCTTCACCGGTGACGCCGAGGCGCTCCAGTTCTTCGACGCACGCGTCGGCGAGGCCGTTGCACACGGGTTCGTTGAAGCGCGATTGCACGATGCCGATACGCAGGCCGTCGCCTTCGAGATTCGGTTGGTATTGTCCGATTTCCATGATCTGGTCCGTGGTGTGGATGAACGGTTATAGGGCGAAAGCGCCGTGGCGGGTTACGCGTGGGACGCCGGGCAGGACTTGGCCTCGCCGCCGGGCATCGGAATGAAGCCCGTGACTTCGAGGCCGTAGCCGGACATGCTGCCCAGCTTGCGCGGATTCGACAGCACCTGCATCTTGCCGACGCCGACATCGCGCAGGATCTGCGCGCCGATGCCGAACGTCTTGAAATCGACCGGCCGGCGCTTGAGCGCAGCGGCCTTTTCTTCCTCGTCGAACGCCTTGAAGACGTCGATCAGGTGTTCCTTCGTATCGCCGCAGTTGAGCAGCACGATCACGCCGAGGTCGCGTTCCGCGATCTCGCGCATCGCCGCGTCGAGCGTCCACGAGTGGGTCGAGATGCCCGTCTCGAGCAGGTCGAGCACGGACAGCGGCTCGTGCACGCGCACCGGCGTATCGACGTCGGGCGACGGCATGCCGCGCACCAGCGCGATGTGCGGCGAGCCGCTCGGCTGGTCGCGGTACAGCACCGCGCGGAACGTGCCGTGCGCGGTCTGCATCGTGCGCTCGGCGATCCGCTCGATGATCGATTCGGTGCGGCTGCGGTACTGGATCAGGTCGGCGATCGTGCCGATCTTCAGGTTGTGTTCCTTCGCGAATTCGATCAGGTCCGGCAGGCGCGCCATCGTGCCGTCGTCCTTGATGATCTCGCAGATCACCGCGGCCGGCGTGAGGCCCGCGAGCGCGGTGAAGTCGCAGCCGGCCTCGGTGTGGCCCGCGCGCACGAGCACGCCGCCCGGTTGCGCCATGATCGGGAACACGTGGCCCGGCTGCACGATATGCTCGGGGCGCACGTCGTGCGCGACCGCCGTGGCGATCGTGTGCGCGCGGTCGGCGGCCGAGATGCCGGTCGTCACGCCTTCGGCCGCTTCGATGCTGACCGTGAACGCGGTGCCGTACTGCGTGCCGTTGCGATAGGTCATCAGCGGCAGGTGCAGCTGCTTGCAGCGTTCCTGCGTCAACGTCAGACAAATCAGGCCGCGGCCGTACCTGGCCATGAAGTTGATCGCTTCCGGCGTGACGAATTCGGCGGCGATCACGAGGTCGCCCTCGTTTTCGCGGTCTTCTTCGTCGACCAGGATCACCATCCGGCCGGCTTTCAGCTCGGCGATGATGTCGAGCGTGGAGGCGAGCGTCATAAGGGGGCGAGAAAGAGGAAAGTGCGTATTTTACGCCAGCCGGGCGGCGTTTCGGCTGGCGCAGGCCGGGCGGGGCCGGCTTGCGCTCCGGAAAGCGCTGCGGCCGGCCTGCGCGCGGGTGCGGACGGCCGCGGGCCGGGCGTTGCGCGACCGCGTGTCACGCGTGCTCGTTGCGCCCGCCGAGGTAGTCCAGCTTGCCGAGTTCGACGCCGCTATGGCGCAGGATGTCGTACGCGGTCGTCACGTGGAAGAAGAAGTTGGGGAGCACGAAATTCAGCAGGTACGACTGGCCGGTGAATTCGATCGGCCCGACGCGCATTTTCAGCACGACCTGACGCGTCTCGCTGCCGTCGATCTGTGCGGCGTCGAAGCTTTCGAGGTAGTCGATCGTCTTCTGGATGCGCGCATGCAGCTCGTCGAAGGTCTGCTCGACGTCCGGGTAGCTCGGGATGTCGACGCCGGCGAGCCGCGCAGCGCAGCCCTTGGCCGTGTCGGTCGCGATGTAGACCTGGCGGACGAGCGGCAGCATGTCCGGATAGAGGCGTGCGCCGACGAACACCGACGGATCGATCTGCTTTTCGGCCGCATGGGCCTGCGCCTTGCCGAGGATGTGCTGCAGGTTGGTGAGGCCGCGGATCAGGACGGGCAGCGAAGCCTGGTACATCGAGATGGACATGGGGACGACTCCTGTGGGAAAAGAGGCGCCGCGGTGCGCGGCACGTCGTGCGTTGCGGCGTTGAAACCGCTGTCGACGCATCTTAGCGCGACGGCATGACCCGTGCGCGTCGTTGGCCGTTTGGCCAGGTGTCGGCTGGCCAAACGGCCAACGACCGAACGCGATCCGATGGCGGCGTATCGGATGGCCGGCGACGGAGCGGCCCGGCACGAAGTAGGGTGGGAGCAAAGCGCGGCGAAGCCCGCTTGGCCCACGCACACGATCGGGCCGGCGGCCGGCGGCCGGCGGCCGGCGAGCGGTTGAGCGAGGAGGAGGCGGCGACGCCCGAACCATGCCGGGCGAACCGCCAGCCGTCATTCCCCGCACCGGACGGCGCCGGCCGATCAGTCCTGATGCACGCCCTGCGACGACGACAGCATCCGCTCCACGTACCGCGCGATCATGTCGACTTCGAGATTGACCTTGTCGCCGGCCTTCACGTGACGCAGCGTCGTGACTTCGACCGTATGCGGAATCAGGTTGATCGAGAATTCGCAGCCGTCCGCGCGATCGTCGACCGTATTGACGGTCAGGCTCACGCCGTTCACCGTGATCGAGCCCTTGTACGCGAGATAGCGGCCGAGTTCGCGCGGCGCGACGATCCGCAGTTCGTGCGACTCGCCGACCGGCGCGAAGCGCGACACGGTACCGAGACCGTCCACGTGGCCCGACACGATATGCCCGCCGAGGCGATCGTGCGCGCGCAGCGCCTTCTCGAGATTCACTTCGCCGGGCTGCGCGAGGCCGACCGTCCGGTTCAGGCTTTCGCGCGACACGTCGACGTCGAATGCGGTGTCGGTCTTTTCGATCACCGTCATGCACGCGCCCTGGATCGCGATGCTGTCGCCGAGTGCGACATCGGCCAGGTCGAGCCCGCCGGCCTGCACGGTCAGGCGTACGCCGGCGTCGGCCGACGTGCCGAGCGGGGCGATCGATTCGATGCGGCCGACGGCCGCGACAATTCCGGTAAACATCGTGACGATTCCGTTCAGTGAGCGGCGTCGGGCGGCGCGAGCCGCGCGAGGATCCGCAAGTCGTCGCCGATCCGCTCGATACCGTGGAACGACAGCCGGGTGCGCGCATCGAGGCTCGCCGGCGCGGCGAGATCGAACATGCCGGCCGCGTCGGCGCCCAGCAGGCTCGGCGCCAGATACACCAGCAATTCGTCGACGCACCGTTCGCGCAGCAGCGAACCGTTCAGCTTGTGGCCGGCCTCGACGTGCAGCTCGTTGACGCCGCGCGCGCCGAGCGCCGCCAGCATCGCGGGCAGGTCGACCTTGCCGTGCGCATTCGCGAGCGGCACGACTTCCGCGCCGCGCGACTTCAGCACGTTTGCGCGGACTTCGCCGGCGGCGTCGAGCCGGCCGCAGAAGATCAGCAGCGGCGCGCCTTCGAGCAGCCGTGCGTCGAGCGGCAGGTCGAGGCGGCTGTCCACGAGGATGCGTTGCGGTTGACGCGGCGTGTCGATGCCGCGCACGGTCAGCAGCGGATTGTCCTCGCGCACGGTGCCGATGCCGGTGAGGATCGCGCACGCGCGTGCGCGCCACGCGTGCCCGTCGAGGCGCGCGGCCTCGCCGGTGATCCACTGGCTTTCGCCGGACGGCAGCGCGGTGCGGCCGTCGAGCGATGCGGCGGTCTTCATCCGTACCCACGGGCGGCCGCGCGTCATCCGCGACACGAAGCCGATGTTCAGCTCGCCGGCCTCGTGTGCGAGCAGCCCGCAGCGCACGTCGATGCCCGCGTCGCGCAGCATCCCGAGGCCGCGGCCCGACACCTGCGGGTTCGGGTCTTCCATCGCCGCGACGACCTTCGCGACGCGCGCGTCGATCAGCGCGTTCGCACACGGCGGCGTGCGGCCGAAATGACTGCACGGTTCGAGCGTCACGTACACGGTCGAACCCGCGACGTCGTGGCCGCGCGAACGCGCGTCCTTCAGCGCCTGCACTTCCGCGTGATCCTGGCCGGCCGGCTGCGTGAAGCCTTCGCCGATCACGTCGCCGTGCTTGACGATCACGCAGCCGACGCGCGGATTCGGCGCGGTCGTGTACATGCCGTGCGCGGCGAGCGCGAGCGCGCGCTGCATGTGGGCGAAATCGGTATCCGAGAACATGCGCGCGGCCCCGGGTCAGGCGGCGAGTGCCGCGAACGCGCGGCGCGCGGCCGCGAGCGTCGCGTCGATCACCGCGTCGTCGTGCGTGCTCGACACGAAGCCGGCCTCGTAGGCCGACGGCGCGAAGTACACGCCCTCGTCGAGCATCAGGTGGAAGAAGCGGTTGAAGCGCTCGATGTCGCTCTTCGTGACTTCCGCGAAGCTGCCCGGCACGCGCTCGGCGAAGTACAGGCCGAACATCGCGCCGATCGAGTCGGCCGCGAACGGCACGCCGGCCGCGCGGGCTTCGGCCGCGAGGCCGTCGGCGAGCCGCTTCGTCTGCGCGGTGAGCGCGTCGTAGAAGCCCGGCGCCTGGATCAGCTGCAGCGTCTTCAGGCCTGCGGCGACCGCGATCGGGTTGCCCGACAGCGTGCCGGCCTGGTAGACGCCGCCGAGCGGCGCGAGGTGGGCCATGATGTCGCGGCGGCCGCCGAACGCGGCGGCCGGCATCCCGCCGCCGATCACCTTGCCGAGGCAGGTGAGGTCCGCCGCAATCCCGTAGTACGCCTGCGCGCCGCCGAGCGCGACGCGGAACCCGCACATCACCTCGTCGAAGATCAGCACGGCGCCGTGCTTGGTGCACAGCGCGCGCAGCGCGTTCAGGAATTCGGGCGTGCCGCGCACGAGATTCATGTTGCCGGCCACCGGCTCGACGATCACCGCGGCGATGTCGTCGCCGAACGCGCCGAACGCTTCCTCGAGCGCGGCGACGTTGTTGTATTCGAGGACGGTCGTGTGCTTCGCGATGTCGGCGGGCACGCCTGCCGACGTCGGATTGCCGAACGTCAGCAGGCCCGAGCCGGCCTTGACCAGCAGGCTGTCCGCGTGGCCGTGGTAGCAGCCCTCGAACTTGACGATGCGGCTGCGGCCCGTGAAGCCGCGCGCGAGACGCAGCGCGCTCATCGTGGCCTCGGTGCCGCTCGACACCATCCGCACCTGCTCGATCGACGGCACGAGCTTGCAGATTTCCTCGGCGATCTCGATCTCGGCTTCGGTCGGCGCGCCGAACGAGAAGCCGTCGGCGAGCACGTTCTGCACGGCCGACAGCACTTCCGGATGGACGTGGCCGACGATCATCGGGCCCCACGAACCGATGTAGTCGATGTACTGCTTGCCGTCGGCATCCCAGAAATACGGGCCCTGCGCGCGCGCGACGAAGCGCGGCGTGCCGCCGACCGAACGGAACGCGCGCACCGGCGAGTTGACGCCGCCCGGAATGGTCTTCTGGGCGCGTTCGAAGAGGATCTGATTGTTGGACATGAGCGAAACCTGCGAGAGAACGGCGCGGGGGCCTGTGCACGGGCCGCGGCGCCTGGGCGGAACGATCGTCCGATTGTACCGGAGACACGCGAGGCAGGCCCGCCGCCGGTCCGCGGCCTTTCGGCGCGCAGGGAATTGCCGGGCCGGCAATGCGGGCCAGATTCGACCCGGTTTTCGGTTATCGCGGCGGCTTGCGCTTGCCGGTCAGCTCGGCCCAGCGCTTTTCGAGCGGACCTTCGACCATCGGCTTGATCGACGTGCCGGAAGTCTGCGCATCCCAGGTCTGCACCGAATACGGATGGACGCGCAGCGCGTCGCGCGGAATCACGACGTCCTGGTGCGCGTCGACCAGCCAGTCGTACACGAAGTCGATGCACAGCCGGTAGCCGCGCCTGGTCGATGGATCGGGCACCTCGTACGGTGCGCGTGTCACGTAACCGGAGCCGAACACGCCCTTGGGCTCCTTCGCGACGCGGTGCAGGAACACGCGGTCGCCCGGCAGGATGCCGCGCGCGAAGCCGCAGCCCCACACGTCATGCACGGCCTCGCCGGCCTTCACGCGTGCGGCGACGTCGGGCAGTTCGGGCCACGGCCATTTCTTGGGGCTCCAGATCAGCAGGAAAGCGGTCATCGGTTCGGTCGTACGTCGAATGGATTGGACAAGCGCGGCGGGAAGCCGCAAGCTTAATCGAATCCGCCCGCGTGTTCGCGGGTGCACGCGACGCGCGTGGGTGGCTCCCCGGCCGCCGCACGCGGTCCGAGGCACGCAAAAAAGTTGCGCGTACAATCATGGGCCTGAACGCGCCGCTTGCGGTGCGGCTTCCCGTCTTCACCGTCACGCGCGCCCCGATGCACGCGGACTCCCATTCCGGATACCCATGTCCCACGTCGTCCGGCGCCGGCCCGATGCCCGGCTGATCCTGTTGCTCGGCGCGCTCGCGGCCTGCGGGCCGATCGCCACCGACATGTACCTGCCGAGCCTGCCGTCGATCGCCGCCGGCTTCTCCGTCAGCCCCGGCGCTGCGCAGCGCACGCTGACCAGCTTCATGGCCGGCTTCTCGATCGGGATGCTGCTGTACGGCCCGCTGTCCGACACGTGGGGCCGCCGGCCCGTGCTGCTCGGCGGCATCGCGCTGTTCACGCTCGCGAGCGTCGGCTGCTTCGTGTCGGGCTCGATCGACATGCTGATCGTCGTGCGCTTCCTGCAGGCGCTCGGCGCCGGCGCCGCGTCGGTGCTCGCGCGTGCGATCGCACGCGACGCGCACGAGCCGAGCGACGCGGCGAAGGTGCTGTCGATGGTCGCGATCGTCACCGCGGTCGGGCCGCTGCTCGCGCCGCTGATCGGCGGCCAGATCCTGCGTTTCTCCGGCTGGCGCGGCGTGTTCGTCGTGCTGGCCGCGTTCGGCGCGATCTGCGCGACGACCGCGTATCTGCGGGTGCCCGAAACCTGGCCGAAGGAGCGGCGCAAGAGCGCGGCCGTGCTCGCGTCGTTCGCATCGTACGGGCGCATCCTGTCCGACCCCGTCGCATGGGGGCACATGCTGTGCGGCGGGATGGCGTTCGCGTCGATGTTCTCGTACATCACCGCGACGCCGTTCGTGTACATCGAGTATTTCCACGTGTCGCCGCAGCACTACGGGCTGCTGTTCGGCCTGAACGTCGTCGGGATCATGATCGGCAACTTCGCGAACACGCGCCTCGTCGGCCGCATCGGTTCGCTGCGCATCATCGCGGCCGCGTCGCTCGTGAGCTGCATCGCGTCGCTCGCGGTCGCGCTCGTCGCGCTGACGGGGTGGGGCGGGCTGTGGTCGATCGTCGTGTGCCTGTTCTTCGTCGTCGGCGTGGTCGGGATCCTGTCCGCGAACTGCACGACCGACCTCATGCACCGCTATCCGCACAACGCGGGCGCGTCGGCGGCCGTGTTCGGCGCGATGCAGCTCGCGCTCGGCGCGCTGGCGAGCGTCGCGATCGGCGCGCTCGCGGACGGCACGCCGTTCGCGATGGGCGTGACGATCGGCGTGTCGGGCCTGCTGTGTTTCGCCGGGCGCTGCCTCGTGCTGCGCTGGCACGGCCGACCGGTGAAAGCGGGCGCCTGAGCTGCCCCGCCAGCCGGGCCGCGCAATGAAAAACGCCACCGCGCGCGATGCGCCGGTGGCGTTTTTCGTCGGGACGCGGGCAGCGGCGCTCGCCGTGCCGCGCGTCAGTCCCGCGCGACGTCCTTCGCCGCCGGCGACGCGCCGTGGCTCAGCCAGTCGAGCACGTCGGCCGTTTCGTCGTCGGTGGCGCGCGCCTTCGCCTGCGCGACGGCCTCGGGCAGTTCGCCGTTGGTCGACGCGCGACGGATCGCGACACCGACCGCGAGGATGTCGATCATCAGCAGATGCAGGATCCGCGAGATCATCGACAGCTGCGATTCGCGCATCTCGATGTGGTCGGTCTCGAGCGCGACGGTCGCGCGCTTCGCGAGCGGCGTGTTGCTCGACGTGATCGCGATCACCTTCGCGCCGGCCTGCATCGCGACGTCGAGCACGCGCAGCAGCTCGGGCGCGCGCCCCGACTTCGACACCGCGACGATCACGTCGCCCTTGCCGAGCAGCGCGGCCGACGCGGCCTGCATGTACAGGTCGCCGTACGCGATCGTCGGAATCCCGAAGCGGAAGAACTTGTAGTGCGCGTCCTGCGCGACGATGTTCGAATTGCCGAGCCCGTAGAACTCGATACGCCGCGCGCCGTTCAGGATCTCGATCGCGTTTTCGACGTGCTCGAAATTCAGGTGCTCGCGCAGTTGCAGGATCGCGGACACCGTGTTGTCGAGCACCTTCGCGCCGAAATCGGTGGCCGTGTCGCCGAGATGCACCTGGCTGTGGCTCATCGGAATCGTACCGGTGAGCCCGGTCGCGAGCTTCAGCTTGAAGTCGGACAGACCCTGGCAGCCGAGCGAGCGGCAGAAGCGGATCACCGTCGGCTGGCTCACGTCGGCCTTGCGCGCGATGTCGACGATCGGGTCGTTGATGATCGAGCGCGGATGGTTCAGCGCGAGATCGGCGACGCGTCGCTCGGCCGGCGTCAGCGCGTCGCGCATCTGGCGGATCCGCTCGAACACGGCAGACGACGCGCCGCCCGAACGATTCGACAACTGCTCCGCGAGAATCGCCGACACGCCGAGGAACGCCGGGTATTCGGCGGTGATCAGGTAGGTCGGGATGTTCGCGAGATAGTGCGCGAAGCGGCCCTTCGCCTCGAAGCGCGCACGGAACGACGAGCGCGTGAACAGCTCGCCGAGCTTCAGTGCGACACCGCCGCCGATATAGACGCCGCCGAGCGCGCCGAGCGTCAGCGCGACGCTGCCGGCGAACGAGCCGAGAATCCCGCAGAAGCATTCGACCGTCTCGAGCGCGAGCGCGTCGCCCGCATGCGCGCGCTCGACGATCTCCACCGTATCGACGGACGCGGCGACGCGCTTCTTGTCGCGCGCGGCGAGCGCCCGGTAGATGATCTCCATGCCGGGGCCCGCGCACACGCGTTCGAACGATACGTGCGGAAATTTCTTGCGCGCGTATTGCAGCACCAGATCCTCGCGCTCGTCCTGCGGCGCGAACGACGCATGACCGCCTTCGCTGCCGAGCGCGATCCAGCGGTCGTCCGCCGGAATCAGGCCCGACACGCCGAGCCCGGTGCCGGGCCCGAGCAGCCCGATCACGCTGTTCTGGCGGCGCGTGCCGCCGCCGATCTGTACGCGCTGCGCATCGGTCAGGCCGGGCAGCGCCATCGCGAGCGCGGTGAAGTCGTTGACGACCAGCAGCGTGTCGAAGCCGAGCGCGCGGCGCGTCGCCTCGATCGAGAAGCGCCAGTCGTGATTGGTCATCGTGACCTGATCGCCGTCGACCGGGTTCGCGATCGCGATTGCCGCGTGGTTCACGCGGCTGATCTTCACATCCTTCAGATACTTGCGGATCGCGTCGGTGATCGTTGGATAGTCGGCGCCGGGATACACGCGGATTTGCGTGATCTCGCCCGGGCCGGTTTCCAGCGCGAAACGCGCGTTGGTGCCGCCGACGTCCGCGAGCAGGCGCGGGCCGTCGGCATGCTGACCCGCGACGACCGCCTTACTTTGCGCACCAGTAGACATCGAGCTGGGTCCCCTTGTCGTTGGCCAGTTGGGAAATCGCGTTCTTCTGCAGCGACGCGGCCGCGGCGTCGAGCACGTCGCGCTTGCGGGCACCCGCGATCAGCAGGAACAGCCGCTCGACGCGCTTGAGCGCATCGAGCGAATAGCTCACGCGTGCATGGGGCGCCGCGCCCGGATGCACGGCGACGAAACGCTCGGGCGTCGTGATCGCGTGGTCCCATTCGGGCGCGTCGGCGAAGATCGACGCGGTGTGGCCGTCCTCGCCCATGCCGAGCACCGCGACGGTCGGCACGCGGTAATCGGTGTTCGCGTTGAGCGCGGCGACCTGCGCGTCGAGCGTGGTGCGCGTGTCGACGAGCGGCAGGAAGCGGGCAGGGGCCGCCGCGTGCTGCAGCAGCGTGTCGCGCACGAGTTGCGCGTTGCTCGCCGCGTCGTCGTCCGGCACCCAGCGGTCGTCGACCAGCGTGACGTCGACGCCGGCCCAGTCGAGCGCCGCATGCGACAGCGTGTGCAGGAACGGGCGCGGGCTGGTGCCGCCGGACACCGCGAGCGTCGGGCGCGCGGGGCCGGCGAGCGCCGCGCGCAGCGCGTCGCCGACGGCGCGCGCGAGCGCTTCGCTTTGCGCTTCCTGGGTGTCGAAAGCGTGGATCTCGATCACATCTCCTCCGGACTGCTTTGTCTGTTCAAATCGTACGAATCGTGAAGCGTGTTGCCGCGTACGGTGGCGTACGCGGCAACGGGTTGCATCAGTTTTCTTCTTCGAGCCAGCAGGTGTCGTGCTGCGCGAGCATCGCGCTCGACGCGGCCGGCCCCCACGTGCCCGCCGCGTACGGCTTCGGCGGCTTCAGCGTGCGCGCCCATTCGTTCAGGATCGGCTCGACCCACTGCCATGCGGCTTCCTGTTCGTCGCGACGCACGAAGAGGGCGAGCCGGCCGTTGATCACGTCGAGCAGCAGGCGCTGGTACGCCTCCATCTGCCCTTCCTTGAAGAACTGGTCGAACGCGAGGTCGAGGTGCACGCTCGCGAGATTCATCCCTTCGCCCGGCTGCTTCGCGAGGCAGTACAGGCGGATCGTCTCGTTCGGCTGCAGCCGGATCACGAGACGGTTCGCACCGGGGCGCAGCGCGGAGGCCCCGAGCGCCGAGTGCGGCACCGGGCGGAAGTTGACGACGATCTCCGCGACGCGGTCGGCCAGACGCTTGCCGGTGCGCAGGAAGAACGGCACGCCGGCCCAGCGCCAGTTCTCGATCTCGACCTTCAGCGCGACGAAGGTTTCGGTCTGGCTGTCGGGCTTCACGCCCGGCTCGGTCGCGTAGGCCGGCACCTGCACGCCCTTGATCACGCCCGCATGATACTGGCCGCGCACCGCGACCTTGCCGATGTCGCGCGGATCGACCGGCTTCAGCGCACGCAGCACGCGCAGCTTCTCGTCGCGCACCGAGTCGGAATCCATCGAGTGCGGCGGCTCCATCGCGACGATCGACAGCAACTGCAACAAGTGGTTCTGCACCATGTCGCGCAGCGCGCCCGTATTGTCGTAGAAATCGCCGCGCGCTTCGACGCCGAGCTCCTCGGCGATCGTGATCTGGATGCTCTCGACCCATTCGCGGCGCCACAGCGGCTCGAACAGCGCGTTGCCGAAGCGCAGCGCGAGCAGGTTCTGTACCGGCTCCTTGCCGAGGTAGTGGTCGATCCGGTAGATCTGGCCTTCCGCGAAGATCTCGCCGACCGCGTCGTTGATCGCGTTCGACGACTTCAGGTCGTAGCCGAGCGGCTTCTCGAGCACGATGCGCGAGCCTTCGTTCAGGCCGACCGACGCGAGCGCCTTGCAGATCGGCACGAACAGCGACGGGCCCGTCGCGAGGTAGAACACGCGGATGCCGGGCAGATGCGCGATCGCGTCGCGCAGCACGACGTAGTCCTCCGCGCGGCCGAGATCGAGGTTCACGTATTCGATGCGCTCGAGGAACGACTTCCAGGCGCTTTCGTCGAACGCGTTGCCGGCTGCCTTCGCCGCATGCGGTTTCACGTGCGTGTCGACCCACTCGAGATAGTGGGCCCGGTCCGATTCGTGTCGCGCGACGGCGATGATCCGGCCGCCTTCCGCGAGCATGTTGCCGCGGTGCGCTTCGAACAGCGCGGGCAGGATCTTGCGCATCGACAAATCGCCGGTGCCGCCGAAAAGTACGAAGGTAAAGCTGGAATCGGTATGCATGTGTCTCCGCCGTGTTGGGGTGCTGGGAAGCGATCCGTAGTGCGATAAAAATATTTTTGACACTGAATTGTAGTTTAACTACAATCCGCCGCAAGGGGTAGCACCTGGGTGAAGAAAAAAAGAAGTGCGGTCGGTGAGCTGCGCGAGCTTCGCTTCCGGGAACGCCTTGTGCCGAATGTTATCGGACATTGACGAAGCGCATCGTCCGCGCGCCGTCGAGCCCCGGGCTCGTGCCGCATCGCGGCGGGCCAGAAACACAAAGAGGAGACACGCCGTTGAATCTCGATTCACGCTTTCTGTAAGAGCCCGGCCGGTCATCGGCCCGTACGCTGCATGCGTCCCGCGGCTCGATTTCCCCGTCGTTATCAAGAAGCCGGTTCCCGGTCAGGGAACTTCACGAGTTGATTCAGTCTGGAGGAGATAAGTAATGAAAGTTCGCTCGATCATGGGCGCGCTCTGCGCCGCAGGCCTGATGGCTGGCGCCGTGGCGGCGCAGGCAGCCGAAAACGTAACCGTGCTGCACTGGTGGACCTCGGGCGGCGAGTCGAAGGCCGTCGGCGTGCTGAAGGACGACGTGCAGAAGCAGGGCTACGTGTGGAAGGACTTCGCGGTCGCGGGCGGCGCCGGCGCTGCGGCGATGACCGCGCTGAAGACCAAGGTGATCAGTGGCGACGCGCCGTCGGCCGCGCAGATCAAGGGCCCGCTGATCCAGGACTGGGCCGACCAGGGCGTGCTCGTCAACATCGATTCGGCCGCCGGCGACTGGAAGCAGAACCTGCCGCCGGAAATCGACAAGATCATCAAGTACAAGGGCCACACCGTCGCCGCGCCGTTCTCGGTGCACCGCGTCAACTGGCTGTACATCAACAAGGCCGCGCTCGACAAGGTCGGCGCGAAGGTGCCGACCACCTGGCCCGAATTCTTCGCGGTGGCCGACAAGCTGAAGGCCGCGGGCATCCAGCCGATCGCGATGGGCGGCCAGCCGTGGCAGGACCTGACGCTGTGGGAAGACGTCGTGCTGTCGCAGGGCCCGGCGTTCTACAAGAAGGCGCTGGTCGATCTCGACCAGGCGACGCTGACGTCGCCGCAGATGCTGTCGGTGTTCGACACGGTACGCAAGATCCAGGGCTACTTCGACACCGGCCGTAACGGCCGCGACTGGAACCTCGCGACCGCGATGGTCATCAACGGCAAGGCCGGCATGCAGTTCATGGGCGACTGGGCGAAGGGCGAGTTCGAGAACGCCGGCAAGAAGTCGGGCAAGGACTATATCTGCGCGCCGGTGCCGGGCACGGCGAACGCATACACGTTCAACGTCGATTCGTTCGTGTTCTTCCAGCAGAAGGGCGAGAAGAACGCGACGCCGGGCCAGCTCGCGCTCGCGAAGACGATCATGACGCCGGACTTCCAGGAGCAGTTCAGCCTGCTGAAGGGCTCGGTGCCGGTGCGTCTCGGCGTGAAGATGGACAAGTTCGACGACTGCGCGAAGAAGTCGTATGCCGACGAGCAGACCGCGATCAAGTCGGGCGGTTTCGTACCGTCGCTCGCGCACGGCATGGCGCAAGGCGACGCGACCGCCGGCGCGATCACGGACGTCGTGACGAAGTTCATGAACTCGCAGCAGGATTCGAAGAGCGCGGTCGCCGCGCTCGCGAAGGCCGCGAAGGTCAAGTAACGCGCGCCAGGCGCCCGGCCGGAAACGCTTCGTCGGCCGGGCGTTTTTGCATGTGCAGCAAACGGGCTCGCCCGCGGGCTCGTGCCGTACCCGGCGCCGGCCCGGCCTGCGCCGCCCTCGTTCCAGGAGTCGAATCAAGTGGCTGCCCCTCTTAGCGGAAACGGATCCGGCGCTGCCGCCGCACGGCGTACGTCGCCGATGTCGGCCTTCGCCGATCGCTGGATCCCGAAGCTCGTGCTCGCGCCGAGCGTCGCGATCGCCGTGGTGTTCATCTACGGCTTCATCCTGATTACCGGCTATCTGTCGCTGACCAATTCGCGGCTGTTGCCCAACTACGAATTCGACGGCTTCGGCCGTTACACGGACCTGTTCCAGAACGACGTGTGGTGGACTTCCGCCGCGAACCTCGGCTGGTTCGGGATCCCGTTCATCGCGATCTGCGTCGCGCTCGGGCTGTTCCTCGCGATCCTGCTCGATCAGCGGATCCGCAACGAAGGCGCGCTGCGCGCGATCTTCCTGTACCCGATGGCGCTGTCGTTCATCGTCACCGGCACCGCGTGGCAGTGGATCCTGAACCCGGGGCTCGGCCTCGAGAAGGTGATGCACGACTGGGGCTGGACGAGCTTCTCGTTCGGCTGGCTCGACGATCCGGACAAGGCGATCTTCTGCGTGGTGATCGCGGCCGTGTGGCAGTCGACCGGCTTCGTGATGGCGCTGTTTCTCGCGGGGCTGCGCGGCGTCGACGGCGAGATCTTCAAGGCCGCGCAGGTCGACGGCGCGACGCTGCCGACCATCTACCGCAAGATCGTGATCCCGAGCATGCGGCCGGTGTTCTTCTCGGTGCTGCTGATCCTCTGCCACATCACGATCAAGACCTTCGACCTCGTCGTCGCGCTGACGGCAGGCGGCCCGGGCACGTCGTCGTCGCTGCCGGCCATGTTCATGTACACGTTTTCGTTCAATCGCGGCCAGCTGGGCTTGGGCGCGGCGTCCTCGGTGATGATGCTCGCGACCGTGGTCGCGGTGCTGGTGCCGCTGATGTATATGGAATCGAGGAGCACCCGCAATGCAGCCTAAGATGACGATCAGCCGGGCGGTGATCTATGCGGCACTGATCCTGTTCGCGCTGTATTTCCTGTTCCCGATCTACGTGATGCTGTCGACGTCGTTCAAGGACCTCGACCAGTTGCGCACCGGCAACCTGCTGACGCCGCCCACCACGTGGACCGTCGACCCGTGGGTGAAGGCATGGAGCGGCGCCTGCACCGGCGTGCGCTGCGACGGGATGAAGCCGTTCTTCCTGAACTCGCTGCAGATGGTGATTCCGGCCGTGCTGATCTCGTCGCTGATCGGCGCGTTCAACGGCTACGTGCTCACCCACTGGCGCTTTCGCGGCGCGGACGCGCTGTTCACGATGATGCTGGTCGGCTGCTTCATCCCGTTCCAGGTGATCCTGCTGCCGATGGCGCGCCTGCAGGGGATGCTCGGCCTCGCCAACACGATTCCGGGCCTCGTGTTCGTGCACGTCGTGTACGGGATCGCGTTCACGACGATGTTCTTCCGCAACTTCTACGTGAGCGTGCCGGCCGAACTCGTGAAGGCCGCGCGCATCGACGGCGCGGGCTTCTTCACGATCTTCACGAAGATCCTGCTGCCGGTGTCGCTGCCGATCTTCATGGTGTGCCTGATCTGGCAATTCACGCAGATCTGGAACGACTTCCTGTTCGGGATCGTGTTCTCCGGCGTCGATTCGATGCCGATCACGGTGGCGCTGAACAACCTCGTCAACACGTCGACGGGCGTGAAGGAATACAACGTCGACATGGCCGGCGCGATCATCGCCGCGCTGCCGACGCTGCTCGTCTACATCGTCGCCGGCCGCTACTTCGTGCGCGGGCTGACGGCGGGCGCGGTGAAGGGGTAAGCGCGGCTTTATCCGATACGACGAACCGGCCGCGCAGGACGCGCGGCGCATCGAAACGAACCCGACGCGGCGCCGGAGCGCGCCGCGCGAGACGAGACAGAGGATTCACAGCATGGCAAGCCTTTCCATCCGTGACGTGTACAAGACCTACCCGAACGGGGTGCCGGTCCTGAAGGGTGTCGACATCGAGATCGAGGACGGACAGTTCCTGATCCTGGTCGGCGGCTCGGGCTGCGGGAAGTCGACGCTGCTCAACATGATCGCCGGCCTCGAGACCGTGACGAGCGGCGAGATCTGCATCGACGGCAAGGTCGTCAACGACCTGTCGCCGAAGGATCGCGACATCGCGATGGTGTTCCAGTCGTACGCGCTGTATCCGTCGATGACGGTGCGCGAGAACATCTCGTTCGGGCTGAACATCCGCAAGGTACCGAAGAACGAGCAGCAGCAGATCGTCGAGCGCGTGTCGCAGATGCTGCAGATCCAGCATCTGCTCGACCGCAAGCCGGGGCAACTGTCGGGCGGTCAGCGCCAGCGCGTCGCGATGGGCCGCGCGCTCGCACGCGATCCGTCGCTGTTCCTGTTCGACGAACCGCTGTCGAACCTCGACGCGAAGCTGCGCATCGAGATGCGCGCGGAAATCAAGCTGCTGCACCAGCGCCTCGGCACGACGATCGTCTACGTGACGCACGACCAGATCGAGGCGATGACGCTCGGCGATCGCATCGCGGTGATGAAGGACGGTGTCGTCCAGCAGTTCGGCGCGCCGCAGGAGATCTACGATTCGCCGTCGAACCTGTTCGTCGCGGGCTTCATCGGTGCGCCGCCGATGAACTTCATCAACGGCCGCCTGGTCGAGCAGGGCAGCGGGATCGCGCTCGAGATCGACACGGGCCTCGCGCGCAGCGCGCTGCTCCTGCCGTTCGACGCGGCGAAGCTGAAGTCGCACGTCGGCCGCGAAGTGATTCTCGGGCTGCGTCCGGAGCGCATCACCGATGCGCGCAGCGCGCACAACGGCGAGGCGTCGCGGCTGCAGCCGATCGACGTGCGCGTCGACGTGACCGAGCCGACCGGCCCCGACACGCACGTGTTCGCGCAAGTGAACGGCAAGCGGATCGTGAGCCGCGTGCATCCGGCCGCGAACCCGCAGCCGGGGCAGACGCAGTCGCTGCTGTTCGACGTGTCGAAGGCGGTGCTGTTCGATCCGGCGTCGGAAGAGCGGATCGCGTGAGGTAAGCGGGATCGAGGCGTCGACGACGCGTCCGGATCATCGTTCGATCCGGATGCCGTCGATTGCCGCGATTCATGAGCGTAGCGGATTTGTCCCAGCAGGTGCCTGGCCCGCGCGCCCAGATAGTCGACGGAGGCAGTTACGGACTCGGCAATGACAAGAAGTACGAACCGATCGCGTGCATGAGTGGCATGAACAGAAGGCACGCGAAGACGGCCAGAAAATAAAACATCGAGCGGCGGACGGCGGAAAACAGGCCGGCCACGGCTACGACCAGACAAATGGTCGCGAGTGTACCGAACAGGTCGCTATCTGCGATTACCGAAAAGAACGCACGCATCCCAACCTCGGCATTACTGATTGAATGCAGCGAAATTCCAGCGATACAGTTGGAATTGCTTTAGAAAGTCCTTCACTTCGGCGCCTGTGGTCTCGTTTCTGTAGTCCCACCCTTCCTCGCCGCGTGTGTAGCACCCGTTTTCGACGCCCATACCGGCATAACTGGCGCTTTGCGGATCTGCGCGATTGTGGCCGAATATCCTCATGATCGTCGTGAACGGACGCACGATCACACCGCTCGAATTTCCCTGCATGATCGAAACGGAAGAGGGCGAGGTGTTCGTGACCAACTGAACATGATGCCCGATGCCTGCGCGATCGTTGGCCTGTACCAGCATGTCTCCAGGCAGGAGCGGCTCGGCCGTTGAAAGTCGTACTGTATTCGAATCGGTGCGTTGTGTGTCCGGTGCGCCGAAAGTCAACGACACCATCTCGGCGAAACCGTACATCGTCGAATCGTATCGCTGGTGTTCCGATTCTCCGTAGACCTCCTCGTTTCGATAACTGCGTACACCGGTGGTCAACTTGAGCGGCAATCCGCGCAGGGCGGCGAACTGGACAAGCAACCGTAACGCGAAGTCCTCGCATGTAAATCGATTCGTGCGCGTGCTGCCGTTGCGGTCCCAGTACGTTTCCGTCTGCAGTTGTTTTGCCAGTTGTGGAACTGCGCGCTGGTATTCGGCGGCGTCGGCGTCGGTCCATGTGCGGACCGTTTTCCAGAATGTTTTGAATCGGACGGTGATGGGCTTCGGCGACGGATTGTTTGTCGGCGTGGTCTTGCGTGCTGCGATCCGTTTGTATCGATTGCCTTCAGGAGAAACGTGGACGCGTTCGAGCATGGCTATTCCGCGAGATAAATCATGATTTTTTCGGCATGTGAAGTGGACGCGAGCAGGTGCGTTTGTCCATGCGCGTCCGTTCGTCCGTATTCAAATGCCCCGGTGTCTCGCTGCAATGCATAGGCGATGTCGCGCAGAGGGGCACCGTCGGCGTCCCGAAGAACGAAGCAATCGTTATAGACGAGCTGGGGTGCTGCCGTGACCGTATCGGTTGTGACGAGTTCGGATTTCGTCCGGAGGTCGCAATTCGAAGCGCTTATTTTCCATCGACGGCCGTATCGGGAAATGATGCGGGGAGGGCGCTCGCAGCGACATCGGATCCAATCGTTGCTCAGGGCTTGAACTCGTCCCGCAGAAGTGAAGTCGCGCAATCGCTTTTTGCTCGGCGCGCCGGGGGCGGCTTCAATTGTCCCGACGCTCTCGCATGTGCTGCACCACGCGCGTTGTCCGACGAACGTGATTTTCCGGCGTTTGCCGTCGTCACCTACGATCGTTCCGCACTTACCGCCATCGAGGACGTAGCCGCCGCTGTCCAGCGGATCGTCTTCAACTACCGCGTAAAAAATAGTCATCCCAGTCCACTCGTTCGCGTTTGTTGGGCGGAACGTAACACGGCACTGTGGGGAGTGAAAGGGAAATGTAAATAATTGTGTCCGATAGATCGCGTGTTTTTGGATCACCGGCGTGTGGCGACGAGAGCCCGTTTCGACGTCCCTCGTGACTCAAACGATGCTCGGATTCAATGCGGCAACCGCACGTCGAACTTGAACGTCGCGAGCCGTGCGACGAGGATGAAGCCGGTCGCGAGCAGCACGCTGTACACCGAGTCGAACTGCAGCCACACGAGCAGCAGGTAGAACCAGCAGCCGACGAACGCGCAGGTCGCGTACGGCCGCGAATCGCGCAGGATCAGCGGGATGTCGTTGCACAGCACGTCGCGGACGATCCCGCCGACCACGCCGGTAATCACGCCCATCATCACCGCGATGAAGCGCGGCATCTCGGCGTCGAGCGCGATCGCCGTGCCCGAGATGCTGAAGATGCCGAGCCCGATCGCATCGGCGATCAGCAGCAGCCGTTCGGCCGACAGCCGCGACAGCATCCGCAGCACGAACGGCGCGAACAGCGCGAGCACGAAGATCGCGATCACGTAGTCGTCGTGCACGACCCAGTAGAACGGCCGGCGCTCGAGCAGGATGTCGCGCAGCGTGCCGCCGCCGAATGCGGTCGCGAGCGCGACGACGAACGTGCCGACCGAGTCGAGGCGGTTCTTGCGTGCCTCGATGAACCCCGAAATCGCGAAAGCCAGCGTGGCGATCGCCTCCAGTACCGCGATCGCGAGCGTCAGCCTAGGATGCGGCACGCGGCCCCCGGTCGGCCGGCGCCGCGTGCGGCTGCAGCAGCACCAGCACCGCGCCCGCGCCGCCGTCGTGGCCGCGGGCCTCGCAGAATGCGATCACCTCTTCCTTCTGCACGAGCCATGCGCGCACCTTGCCCTTCAGCACGGGCTCCTTGCCGATCGAGCCGAGTCCCTTGCCGTGGATCACGCGCAGGCAGCGCAGCCCCTTCTTGCCGGCTTCGCGGATGAATTCGGCGAGCGCATCGCGCGCTTCGTCGCGCCGCATGCCGTGCAGGTCGATCTGCGCCTGCACGATCCATGCGCCGCTCCTCAGCTTGCGCACCACCTCGCGGCTGATGCCGGGGCGGTGGTAGTACAGCGATTCGTCGCTGTCGAGCAGCGTCTCCGGATCGAATTCGTCCGACAGCGTCGCGTTCAGCACGGCTTCCTCGTCGCGCTGCGTCTGTTTCGGCACCGGGTCGGGCGGCATGCGGCCGGACGACGCGCGCGGCGGCGCGTTCAGCGGCCGGATCGCGCCGATTTCGTTGCGGAACAGGTTCGCGTCGGCTTCCGCCTTGCGCTCGGCCTTCGCGGCTTCGATACGCGCGCGTTCGCGACGATCGGCTTCGCCTTGCAGCGACTTACGCAACGCACCGAGGCCCGCGAGGCCCTGGCCGCGCAACGCGGCCGCATCGGGCGCGGGCGGCGGCGCCTCGGGCGCCGGGGTCACGGGACGGGCAGCGATCTTCCGCTTCGCGGGATCGCTCGGATGGGGCTGGTTCTTCGCCATGATTCGGTAACGGGGCAGGCGCGTTCGGGCGCGCGGGCACAAAAAAGCCGCTGCGCGGCGGCAGCGGCTTTCCGGTCGAGCCCGCTTCGCGGCAGCGGACGCCATTGTAGCGTCCGGCGCGGCAACGCTCCCGGCTTACTTCTTGTCGTGCAGGCTTTCCAGGTAGCGCTGCGCATCGAGCGCGGCCATGCAGCCCGTGCCCGCGCTGGTGATCGCCTGGCGGTACACGTTGTCCTGCACGTCGCCCGCGGCGAACACGCCCGGCACGCTCGTCGACGTCGCGTTGCCTTGCAGGCCGCTCTTCGTCAGGATGTAGCCGTCCTTCATCTCCAGCTGGCCCTGGAAGAGGTCGGTGTTCGGCTTGTGGCCGATCGCGACGAACACGCCCTGCACGTGCAGGTCTTCCGTCGCGCCGGTCTTCACGTTCTTGATGCGCAGGCCCGTGACGCCCGATTCCTCGCCCGTCACCTCGTCGAGCACGTGATCCCACTTGATGTCGACGACGCCTTCCTTTTGCTTCTCCAGCAGGCGGTCGATCAGGATCGGCTCCGCGCGGAACTTGTCGCGGCGATGGATCACCGTGACCTTCTTCGCGATGCCGGTCAGGTAGAGCGCTTCCTCGACGGCCGTGTTGCCGCCGCCGATCACCGCGACTTCCTGGCCGCGATAGAAGAAGCCGTCGCAGGTCGCGCAGGCCGACACGCCCTTGCCCATGAACGCTTCCTCGGACGGCAGGCCGAGATACTGCGCCGACGCGCCGGTCGCGATGATCAGCGAGTCGCACGTGTATTCGCCCGAGTCGCCGATCAGGCGGATCGGCTGCTCGTGCAGCTTCGCGGTATGGATGTGGTCGAAGACGATTTCGGTGTTGAAGCGCTCGGCATGCTCGAGAAAGCGCGCCATCAGCTCCGGACCCTGCACGCCGTTCGCGTCGGCCGGCCAGTTTTCGACGTCGGTCGTGGTCATCAGCTGGCCGCCCTGCGCGATGCCGGTGATCAGCACCGGCGACAGGTTGGCGCGTGCCGCGTAGACGGCGGCCGTGTAGCCGGCGGGGCCGGAACCGAGAATCAGGACTTTGGCGTGTTTGGGCGTGGACATGTGCGAATCCGTAAAAGGCGGCCGCGGCGGGCGGGGTAGGGCTCGCCGTACGATCCGGGTTGACCGGGATGCCGTCATAGATGGGTATCAGACGCGCATTATAAAGGCCCCGTTGCTGCGCTGCCGAACGAGAGTTTCAATCGTGACGATAGTGTTTCGCGGCGGCCGGCGGCGCGGCAAGCAGGGCGGGGCGCCAGCGACGACCCCGGCACCGCCGCATCGGGCGGCGCACTGCCACAGTCGAGCGCGAGTAACGGGCCGGCGCGTGTCGGGCTCGCACGCGCGGTATCCCGGTATCCGCTCGATGCGTGATCCCGGCCCTCTTATGTAACCGTCATTTACACTTGGCGGCGCGGTGCAGCGTTTACAATAAGCGCGATCGAACGACAGGCGGGCGCACGGCCCGTCCTCTTTATACGGATTCATGGCAAAAGCTCCTTATTCCGCCCAGGCACAGGCGTTGCCGCACCGGATGTCGAAGCTCCTCACGGAGATCCGCTGGATTCTCCAGGTCGCGCTCTGCGCCTTTCTGGTGATGGCCCTGCTGAGCTACAGCCGGCGCGATCCAAGCTGGACGCACGCCGCCCAGGTCGATCACATCTCGAACTGGGCCGGCCGCGTCGGCGCGTGGACGGCCGACATCATCCTGCTGCTGTTCGGCCTGTCGGCCTACTGGCTGATCGTGCCGCTCGGGCGGCGCATCGCCGTCAACTACCGCCGCATCACGCGCCACGACGCGATTCCGGACGAACCGGAGCGCCCGATCGGCTGGCTGACCGAAATCCTTGCGTTCGTGCTGGTCGTGCTCGCCTGCGACGGCATCGAGGCGCTGCGCATGTGGTCGCTGAAGGTGCAGTTGCCGCGTGCGCCGGGCGGCGTCGTCGGCGAGGCCGTCGCGGGTGCGATGTCGCATGCGTTCGGCTTCACGGGCGGCACGCTGTTGCTGCTGATCGCGCTCGCGATCGGCCTGTCGCTGTATTTCCGCTTCTCGTGGCTGTCGGTCGCCGAGCGGGTCGGCGGCGCGATCCTGTCCGCGGTCAACGTCGCGAAGCTGCGCCGCGAGGCCGAGCGCGACCGCAAGCTCGGCGAGGCCGCGGCGGTGCGCCGCGAAGGCAAGGTCGAGGAGGAGCGCGTGCGCATCGAGGATCACGAGCCGGTGACGATCGTGCCGCCGGTCGTCACGCCCGCGAAGTCCGAGCGCGTCGAGCGCGAGCGCCAGGTGCCGTTGTTCACCGACCTGCCGGGCGATTCGACGCTGCCGCCGGTGTCGCTGCTCGATCCCGCGCCGAAGACGCAGGAAGCGATTTCCGCCGATACGCTCGAATTCACGTCGCGCCTGATCGAGAAGAAGCTGAAGGACTTCGGCGTCGAGGCGAGCGTCGTCGCCGCGTATCCGGGCCCGGTCGTTACGCGCTACGAGATCGAACCGGCCACCGGCGTGAAGGGCAGCCAGATCGTCAACCTCGCGAAGGATCTCGCGCGTTCGCTGTCGCTCGTGTCGATCCGCGTGGTCGAGACGATTCCCGGCAAGAACTACATGGCGCTCGAGCTGCCGAACCAGCGCCGCCAGACGGTGCACCTGTCTGAGATCATCGGCTCCGAGGTGTATGCGGCCGCAGCGTCGGCGCTGACGCTGAGCCTCGGCAAGGACATCGGCGGCAAGCCGGTGTGCGCGGATCTCGCGAAGATGCCGCACCTGCTGGTGGCCGGTACGACCGGTTCGGGCAAGTCGGTCGGGATCAACGCGATGATCCTGTCGCTGCTGTACAAGGCCACCGCCGAGCAGGTGCGCCTGATCCTGATCGATCCGAAGATGCTCGAAATGAGCGTCTACGAAGGCATTCCGCACCTGCTGTGCCCGGTCGTCACCGACATGCGCCAGGCCGGCCATGCGCTGAACTGGACGGTCGCGGAGATGGAGCGCCGCTACAAGCTGATGAGCAAGCTCGGCGTGCGCAACCTCGCGGGCTACAACAACAAGATCGACGAGGCGGCGAAGCGCGAGGAGAAGATCCCGAACCCGTTCAGCCTGACGCCGGACGATCCCGAGCCGCTCGGCCGGCTGCCGAACATCGTCGTCGTGATCGACGAGCTGGCCGACCTGATGATGGTCGTCGGCAAGAAGGTCGAGGAGCTGATCGCGCGGATCGCGCAGAAGGCGCGTGCGGCCGGCATCCACCTGATCCTCGCGACGCAGCGGCCGTCCGTCGACGTGATCACCGGCCTGATCAAGGCGAACGTGCCGACGCGGATCGCGTTCCAGGTGTCGTCGAAGATCGACTCGCGCACGATTCTCGACCAGATGGGCGCCGAATCGCTGCTCGGGATGGGCGACATGCTGTACCTGCCGCCCGGCTCGGGATTGCCGGTGCGCGTGCACGGCGCGTTCGTCGCCGACGACGAAGTGCATCGCGTCGTCGAAAAGCTCAAGGAGCAGGGCGAGCCGAACTACGTCGAGGGCCTGCTCGAAGGCGGCACCGCCGACGGCGACGAGGGCTCGGCCGGCGCGGGAACCGGCGAAGGCGGCGGCGAGTCTGATCCGCTGTACGACCAGGCGGTCGAGATCGTCATCAAGAACCGCCGCGCGTCGATCTCGCTCGTGCAGCGTCATCTGCGGATCGGCTACAACCGCGCGGCGCGGCTGCTCGAGCAGATGGAACAGTCGGGGCTCGTGTCGGCGATGTCGTCGAGCGGCAACCGCGAAATTCTTGTGCCGGCGCGCGACGCGGAATGAGTCCGCGGCGCCGGCCACCCAGGGAGAAAACCGCAATATGCAGCAACATTCGTTCGCAATGTCTCTTCGTTCGACGCGGCGCTGGCTCGGCGCGGCGCTCGCCGGCGCATCGCTGATGCTCGCGGCGACGCACGCGTTCGCGGGCGGCACCGAGCAACTGAAGGCCTTCGTGTCGCAGGTACGTTCGGCGAAGGGCGATTTCACGCAGCAGATCGTCAAGGCGCCGGCCAAGGGCGCGAGCGCCGCGCAGGCCGCGCCGAAGCCCACCGACAATTCGAGCGGCACGTTCGTGTTCTCGCGGCCTGGCAAATTCATCTGGACGTATCAGAAGCCGTACCAGCAGGTGCTGCAGGCCGACGGCGACAAGCTGTACGTGTACGACCGCGACCTGAACCAGGTCACCGAGCGCAAGCTGAACGGCGCACTCGGTGCGAGCCCGGCCGCGATCCTGTTCGGCAGCAACGATCTCGACAAGAGCTACACGTTGCGCGATGCCGGCGAGAAGGGCGGCATCGAGTGGCTCGAGATGCTGCCGAAGGCGCAGGACACGCAGTTCCAGCGGATCGGCATCGGCTTCCGGAACGGCACGCTCGCCGCGATGGAGCTGCACGACGTGTTCGGCAACGTGACGCTGCTGACCTTCACGAACATCCAGACGAACCCGCCGCTGAAGGGCGATACGTTCAAGTTCGTCGTGCCGAAGGGCGCGGACGTGATCAACGGCTGACGGGCGCCGCGCGCTGCTTTTCCGCAACGGGCCTGCCGGCGACGGCAGGCCCGTGTCGTTTCTGTGGGTGGGCACCGGCCCGGACACCGGGCGCGGCGGCGCCGTCGTGCGGCTGTCATAATGTCGAGTCCGGCGGCCGGTTCGGCCGCCATCGTTTGATGTGGAGCGAGGGTTCATGTCCGACCTGTTTCAAGTCGAGCCGCGCCGGCCGCTCGCCGAGGCGCTGCGGCCGAAAACGCTCGCCGAGGTGATCGGCCAGACGCATTTGCTGGGCGAAGGCAAGCCGCTGCGGCTCGCGTTCGAATCGGGCAAGCCGCATTCGATGATCCTGTGGGGGCCGCCCGGCGTCGGCAAGACGACGCTCGCGCGGCTCACCGCGCTCGCGTTCGACTGCGAGTTCATCGCGCTGTCCGCGGTGCTCGGCGGCGTGAAGGACATTCGCGAGTCGATGGAGCAGGCGAAGGACACGCTGAACCGCACCGGGCGCCACACGATCCTGTTCGTCGACGAGATCCACCGTTTCAACAAGGGGCAGCAGGATGCGCTGCTGCCGTTCGTCGAGTCGGGCCTCGTGACCTTCATCGGCGCGACGACCGAAAACCCGAGTTTCGAGGTCAATTCGGCGTTGCTGTCGCGTGCGCAGGTGTACGTGCTGAAGTCGCTGAACGACGACGAGATGCGCCAGTTGCTGAAGCGTGCGCAGGACATCGCGCTCGACGGCCTCGCGTTCGACGACAAGGCGATCGATACGCTGGTCGGCTACGCGGACGGCGACGCGCGCCGCTTCCTGAACCTGCTCGAACAGGCGCAGACGGCGGCGACGTCGGCCGGGGTCGCGACGATCGATGCCGATTTCGTCAGCAGCGCGATGACGCTGAACGCGCGGCGCTTCGACAAGGGCGGCGACAACTTCTACGACCAGATTTCGGCGCTGCACAAGTCGGTGCGCGGCTCGAGCCCGGACGGCGCGCTGTACTGGTTCTGCCGGATGCTCGACGGCGGCGCGGATCCGAAGTATCTCGCGCGGCGCATCGTGCGGATGGCATGGGAAGACATCGGCCTGGCCGATCCGCGCGCGTTGCAGGTGGCGAACGACGCCGCCGAAACCTACGAGCGGCTCGGCTCGCCGGAAGGCGAACTCGCGCTCGGGCAGGCCGTGATCTATCTCGCGTGCGCGGCGAAGAGCAACGCCGGCTACAACGCGTTCAACCAGGCGATGGCGTTCGTGAAGCAGGACAAGTCGCGCGAGGTGCCCGTGCACCTGCGCAACGCGCCGACCAAGCTGATGAAGGAGCTCGGCTACGGTCACGCTTATCGTTACGCGCACGACGAGCCGAACGCGTACGCGGCCGGCGAGACGTACCTGCCGGACGGGATGCGCGAGCCGCGCTGGTATCAGCCGGTGCCGCGCGGGCTCGAATCGAAGATCGCCGACAAGCTTGCATGGCTGCGCGAGCTCGATCGCGAGGCCGGCAAGAAGGACTGACGGCGCCGCGCGGGGCGCTCCGGCCTGCGCCGCCGCGGATGCGTCAGCGCTTGTTGCGGCCCGGCGGTTGTTTCTTCCAGTATTCGAACGGCTCTTCGTGGCATTCGATGTCGAGTTCGGCGACTCGCGCATGCAGGCGTTCCTGCGCGTCGGCGATCGCGAGGTTGTAGATCGCCGGCGCGATTTCCTGGACGAAGAAATGCAGCAGCGCGCCGGCCTGGATGTTGCCGATCGGCTCGTCCATGTTTTCTGTGAAATAACGTTGCAGCGACGCGATCGCGCGGTCGCGTAGATCCTTGTCGAGTTCGATGGTCATCGGATTCCCTGGAGGCTGTGACGCGGAGCCGGCGCTCCGCTCGATTCGGTTGCCGCGAGCCGGCGCGGGCGTATCGCGAGCGTATTGCGATCCGTCATCGCGAGGCGCTCGGCCGTTCGCCGGCCGCCGATGCGGCGGACCGCCAGTGCGATACTGCCATGGCCGCCCATTTGCGACATCGTCCGTCCGGACGGTGCCGTGGCGGCCGCGGGGTGCGTTAGAATTCCCGTCTTACACAACGATTTTCCAAGTCCTCCCATGCTCGACATCCAGTTGCTGCGCAAAGACCTCGACGGCGTCGCCAAGCGCCTCGCCGATCGCGGCTACACCCTCGACGTCGCCGCGTTCTCCGCCCTCGAGGCGGAGCGCCGCGCGATCCAGACCCACACCGAAGAGCTTCAGGCGCGCCGCAACAGCCTGTCGAAGCAGATCGGCGCGATGAAGGGGAAGGGCGAGGACACGTCGGCCGTGATGGCCGAGGTCGGCGGGATCGGCGACGACATGAAGGCGTCGGAAGCCAAGCTCGGCGAGATCCAGGCGCGCCTGTCCGACCTGATGCTGGGCATGCCGAACGTCGCGCACGAAAGCGTGCCGGTCGGCAAGGACGAAGCCGACAACGTCGAGGTGCGCCGCTGGGGCACGCCGCGCCAGTTCGACTTCGAGGTGAAGGATCACGTCGATGTCGGCACGCCGCTCGGTCTCGATTTCGAGACGGGGGCGAAGCTCGCCGGTGCGCGCTTCACGATGCTGCGCGGCCCGATCGCACGCCTGCACCGCGCGCTCGCGCAGTTCATGATCGACACGCACACGCAGCAGCACGGCTATACCGAGACGTATACGCCGTACATCGTGAATCCCGAGATCCTGTACGGCACGGGCCAGTTGCCGAAGTTCGCGGACGACATGTTCCGCGTCGAGAAGGGCGGCGCGGAAAACACGGTCACGCAATACCTGATTTCCACGTCCGAGATTTCGCTGACGAACACCGTGCGCGAGTCGATCGTCGACGCATCCGCGCTGCCGATCAAGCTCACCGCGCATTCCCCGTGCTTCCGTTCGGAAGCCGGTTCGTACGGCCGCGACACGCGCGGGATGATCCGTCAGCACCAGTTCGACAAGGTCGAGATGGTGCAGGTCGTCGCGCCGGAAACGTCGTACGCGGCGCTCGACGAGATGGTCGGCCACGCGGAAGCGATCCTGCAGAAGCTCGGCCTGCCGTACCGCGTGATCACGCTGTGCACGGGCGACATGGGCTTTTCGGCCGCGAAGACGTTCGACCTCGAGGTGTGGCTGCCCGCGCAGAACACCTATCGCGAGATCTCGAGCTGCTCGAACACCGAGGCGTTCCAGGCGCGCCGGATGCAGGCGCGGTTCCGCAACGCGCAAGGCAAGCCGGAGCTCGTGCATACGCTGAACGGTTCGGGCCTGGCGGTCGGCCGCACGCTCGTCGCGGTGCTGGAGAACTACCAGAACGCGGACGGCTCGGTCACGGTGCCGGAAGTGCTGCGTCCGTACATGGGTGGCATCGAGCGGATCGACGCGCCGGCACAGGCGTCGTAACGCGGGCCTTCCGAAGCCCTGCAAAAAAATTTGCCGAAAGGGCTTGTCAGCCAAGAAAAGATCGTTTTATAATCTTTTCTTTCGCGGAAACGACCAACCGCGAAATGCAGTAAGGAAGGAGAGGTGGCAGAGTGGTCGAATGTACCTGACTCGAAATCAGGCGTACGGTTTCCCCGTACCGTGGGTTCGAATCCCACCCTCTCCGCCAAAATACGAAGCCCCTTGATCCGGAAGGATCAAGGGGTTTTTCGTTTTGAGCCGCCGGTGCAATGTGTCGATTGCCGATGCGGCGACGGCAGGCCGGCTACCGGCGCATCGGGTCGTGCCGAGACAATAGCGATTCCACTGCGCGCACGATGGTGCCGCATCGTCGATGCAGTCTCGCTGCATGACGAGCCCACCCGCCGGCGACGAACCGACCGTCGGAAGTCCTGACGGTTATTTTGCCGATTGAGGTCATCGCGGTCGTGGATCTTCGCAGCGCTCGTCGAGCACGCCACGGCCCCGCCGCAGAAGGACCATGTTCGATTAGGCGTGACGGCGCAGCTGCCACACCGAGCGCGCGCAAAACCGGCGCGTCGACCGTTTCAAGCCGCGTCCGCCGGCTTCTCCCCCATCCCGAACGATCACGCCGCCGCCGGATACTGCGCCAGTACCCTGTCGCGGATCGACGGCTTGATGTTCGAGTGCGCCATGTCGCCGCGATAGTGCGCGACCACGCGCGGGTTCATCACGCGATACCAGAGCGGCGGGACGTACGCGAGCAGGATCATCGTCGCGTAGCCGGCCGGCAACTGCGGCGCATCGTCGAAGTGGCGCAGTGCCTGGTACGAGCGCGTCGGATTCGCGTGATGGTCGGCGTGTCGCTGCAACTGGTACAGGAACAGGTTCGTGACGACGTGATTGCTGTTCCACGAATGCTGCGGTGTGCAGCGTTCGTAGCGGCCGCTTGGCAGCTTGCGACGGCCGAGCCCGTAGTGTTCGACGTAGTTCACGACTTCGAGCAGCGACGCGCCGTAGACGGCCTGGATCACGAGGAACGGGATCGCGACCTTGCCGGCCACCGCGATCGCGATGCCCCACACGACCGCAGTCATCGCCCACGCGTGCAGCACTTCGTTGCGCCAGGTCCACGGCGAATGCCCGAGCCGTTCGAGGCGGCCCTTTTCGAGCCGCCACGCCGAGCGGATGCTGCCGGTCACCGTGCGCGGCAGGAATGCCCAGAACGACTCGCCGTAGCGCGCGCTCGCCGGATCCTCGGCCGTCGCGACGCGCACGTGATGGCCGCGATTGTGCTCGACGTAGAAGTGGCCGTAAGCGACCGGCGCGAGCGTGATCTTCGCGAGCCAGCGTTCGAAGCGGTCGGTCTTGTGTCCGAGCTCGTGCGCGGTATTGATCGAGATGCCCGTCGCGGCGCCGAGCGAGAGCGCGAAGCCGACGTAGTCGTACCACGCGAGCGTATGCGTGCCGACGATCCACACGCACATGAAGAACGCGACGTATTCGACGAAAGTCGCGAGATAGACGATGTGCCGGTAATAGCGCTCGCGTTCGAGATGCGGCACGACGGCTTCGGGCGGATTGTCGCGATCGTCGCCGATCAGCGTGTCGAGGATCGGGATCACGCCGAACGCGAACAGCGGGCCGAACCACCAGAACACGTGAAGGCCCGTCGACAGCGCGAGCTGCGCGGCGAGGATCGGCAGCGTGATCGTCAGCGCGCCGAGCAGCCACAGATAACGCTTGCCATCCGACCAGCCCGAAGCCGGTCCGTCGGTCATTGCCATTGTCTCCCTCCAGTCGGCCGGCCCGCGGGCGGCCGCATGCAACATCGTTCGAATCCTCGTGGTCCGCGACGCGCGCGGCAGCCGGATCGTCGTCCGGTTCTGCCTGTTATACGACCGGTGCGCGCGCTTGCCAAACTCCGGCGCTAGGCGCGTCGCTCCAAACGACGGGATGTGCGCAACATGCGTCGGGGAGGGGCCGACGCGCGCTGATTGAAACATGCCGACGCGGGTGGATCGGCCCGCGGCGGCGAGGTGTTTGTCGGAGGAATGACTCCGCAGGCGCCAAGCACAGGTCGGTACGACGAGTTACAACAAATGTTGCGTTGCAATAGAGAGGTCGGCGAAGGAGGGGCACAGCGGGCTTTTCGGTTGCTTATATTACGGAGCATTACGGTCGCGGCGATGCAATGCAACGCGGCTCGAAACCGGACGACCGCGCGTCGCAAGGAGAACGACGCGAAGCGTCGGATCGCGAGATCGCGCTCACCGTCGGCGGGCCTGCGTCGATGTGCTGATGCTGCACCTGCACACCGGGCGGCGCGTATCGCCGCTGATGACATCTGCCGCCTTTCGATCCGCGCCGCCATTTGAAAATTACGATTTGACTCATGCCCCGCTTTCGGTTGAAGCTACTAGCTTGCTGTCCGAAGGGGGCTGTGCCTGCATGAGTTCGACCTTGACCGTTCGTCGTATCGCTGCCGATCAGGGCGGCGTGTATCGCGAACTCCGCGCCGCGTCGCTGCGTGAGCCCTACGCCCCCGGCGAAGCGCCGGAGGCCGAATTGCTGACCGTCGAAACGGACGAGGCGTCGGCGATTGCCGCGCAGCGTGCCGTGTCCGATGAGTCGACGACTTTCCTGCTGTACACCGAAGGCCACCCGGCCGGCATGATCGGCGCGTATTTCGACAACAGCCCCGATCGGCGCGCGTTCGTCAGCGAATTGTGGGTCGCGCATGCGGTGCGTCACCTGCGCGGCGGCGTGCTGCTGCTGGAGACGGCCACCGCATGGCTCGCCGAGCGCGGCGCCACCGACGTCTACGCGTGGATCGCCGATGCGAACCGCAACGCGATCCGCTTCTACGAGCGTGCCGGCTTCGGCAACACCGGCGAACACGCGCCGATCGCACGGATGCCCGGCGCGATGAAATCGCTGTTCGTGTCGCAGGTGAAGCACTGACGCGACCTCAAAATAGGCAGCCGCGTGGCGCAATGACAGCCTGGTCGCCCACCGGCCCGCCCGCTGGCCGGTGCCGCGTCCGCCCGGGTCGCCACCGCTCCTCGTCCCAAAAATAATGGCCGCACGCGTGGACGCCTGTAAAATACGCAAAAAATTTTTGCAGAGTGTCCATGTCGCTTAAAAAATCGCCATTCTTCGAGCTGCGCAGCGGATCGGTCGATACGTTGCTGTTCACCGTGAAGACGACCGATCTCGATGCGTTGCGTACCGAACTGGTCAAGCGCTTCGAAGCGACTCCCGAGTTTTTCGCCGACGATGTCGTCGCGATCGACGTCCGCCGCCTGGCTGACGGCGAACGCGTCGCGCTCGCGGACATCCGGCAGATGCTGAACGACGTGCGGATGCGTCCGGTGGGCGTCGTCGCACTGGCAACGCAGGGCTGGGCGGGGGAAGCCGGCCTGCCGTTGCTGGAGGCGCGCGATCGCCGCGCGCCGGCCGCGAAACCTGCCGACGAAGCGGAACCGGCGGCCGTGCCAGCCGCCGAAACCGCCGCCGCTGCGGCAACCGCAGCGGCGCCCGAACAGTCGTCGGAGCCCGCGCCGACGCTCTCGCAGGCCGGCGGCCAGACGCTGGTGATCGACCGGCCGCTGCGTTCGGGGCAGCAGATTTACGCGAAAGGAGACCTCGTGGTGCTCGCGCCGGTCAGTCACGGCGCGGAAATCATCGCGGAAGGCAATATCCACATCTACGCGCCGTTGCGCGGCCGCGCGCTGGCGGGCGTGCACGGCAATCACGACGCGCGCATTTTCTGCACGTGTCTCGAACCGGAACTGATTTCGATCGCGGGTATCTATCGAACGACCGAGAACCCGCTGCCCGCCGACGTACTGGGCAAATCGGTGCAGATCCGGCTCGAAGAGGAAAAACTGATGATCGAACCGCTGCGGCTGACGTGATTCACGCGGTGCGCTCCGGATCGATCGGCTCTCATTGACGAACACAGGGTATTGGGTAAATGGCAAAAATCATCGTGGTGACCTCGGGCAAGGGCGGCGTGGGCAAGACGACGACGAGCGCGAGCTTCGCGTCGGGCCTCGCGCTGCGCGGCCACAAGACGGCCGTGATCGACTTCGACGTCGGCCTGCGCAACCTCGATCTCATCATGGGCTGCGAGCGTCGCGTCGTGTATGACCTCGTGAACGTGATCCAGGGCGAAGCGAACCTGAACCAGGCGCTGATCAAGGACAAGAAGTGCGAGAACCTGTTCATCCTGCCGGCGTCGCAGACGCGCGACAAGGACGCGCTGACGCGCGACGGCGTCGAGAAGGTGCTGAACGATCTCGTCGCGATGGACTTCGAATACATCGTCTGCGATTCGCCGGCCGGTATCGAGGCGGGCGCGCTGCACGCGATGTACTTCGCGGATGAAGCGCTGATCGTCACGAACCCGGAAGTGTCGTCGGTGCGCGACTCGGATCGCATTCTCGGCATCCTGTCGTCGAAGACGAAGCGCGCGACCGAAGGCAAGGAGCCGATCAAGGAACATCTGCTGATCACGCGTTACAGCCCGAAGCGCGTGAGCGAGGGCGAGATGCTGTCGCTCGAGGACATCAGCGAGATCCTGCGCATCAAGCTGATCGGCGTGGTGCCGGAGTCGGAGGCCGTGCTGCACGCATCGAACCAGGGTCTGCCGGCCGTGCACATCGACGGCACCGACGTCGCGGAAGCGTACAAGGACGTCGTCGCGCGCTTTCTCGGCGAGGACAAGCCGCTGCGCTTCACCGATTACCAGAAGCCGGGCCTGCTGCAGCGCCTCTTCGGCAGCAAGTAACGGAGGCCGCCCATGTCCATCCTTTCGTTTCTCCTCGGCGAGAAGAAGAAGTCCGCATCGGTCGCGAAGGAGCGCCTGCAGCTCATCATCGCGCACGAGCGGGTCGGCGGCCGGCCGCCGGCCGATTACCTGCCCGCGCTGCAGAAAGAGCTCGTCGCGGTCATCTCGAAGTACGTTCATATTTCCGACGATGACATTCGCGTGAGCCTCGAGCGCCAGGACGATCTCGAAGTCCTCGAAGTGAAGATCGAGATCCCGCAAGCCTGACGCTTGCGCGCGTCCTTCCGCACGGCGGCGCCCGCCGCCGTGCGCGTCTTACGCCCTGTTGCACTTTCGGGCACGCCGTAACACGGCGCCTGTCGGCCGTAATCGACCCTCCCGCATTGAACGAATACGCTCGCGTGACTTGTTCAACCCGGAGGTTGTGATGGCCGTTTCTACCGTTTCACGTCGTATCGTTTCGCTCGCGCTGTTCGCCGCGGGCCTGTCAGCCGTCGTCGCACCGTGTGCCGCGCATGCGGACGAGATGCTCGTCGGCACGCCCGTGCTCGCGCCGCAGGGGCGCATGGTCATCGCGGAGCCGGTCGCCGTGCGCACCGCGGAAATCGTCGTCGTCGCGCCGAATGCGCCGCCGCCCGTGCGCTACGAGGTCGTACCGGCCACGCGCGTGGGCTATGTGTGGGAGCGCGGGCACTGGCACTGGGATCATGGCCGCTACGTGTGGATCGGCGGCCACTGGGAAGCCGAGCGCGTGGGCATGCAATGGGTGCCGGGGCATTGGGACCAGCGCGGCCCGAACTGGTTCTGGACGCGCGGCCACTGGGCTTGACGGAGGCGCGCGATGAAAAGAACCGCAATCGCCATCGTGCTCGTCGCGATCACGCTGGCCGGGTGCATCGTCGTGCCGGCGCGCCCGGTCTACTACCGGCCGGCACCCGTCGTGATCTACTGAGCGTCGTGGGGGCCGTGCCGCTGCGCCGAACCGTTTGCGTCGGTCGCGGCCGGCCCGGCATCGTGCGGCGCATGCGCGGCGCTGTCGGCCGCCGCGGCGGCCGGCTCGTCGCCGCCTTCGTCGCGCAGCGTGTCGAGCGGATCGGCGGGGGCCGCGTTCGCATCCTGGGGTTCGGTCACGTCGGTCACGTTGCCCGCAGTGGCCGCTGCGGCGGCCGCTGCCGGCGCGGCGGCAGCGGCCGGCGGCGCGAGATAGCGCTGCGCGAGCGTTTCGTAGAGCGGTGGCGCGAAAAAGCGCGAGACCCGGCTCGATACCAGTGCGGTCGCCATCAGCGAAATCACCAGCGCATGACCGTTGATCATTTCCATCACGATCACGAACGACGTGATCGGCGACTGCGTGACGGCGGCAAGATAGCCGACCATCGCGAGCGCGATCAGCATCGGCAGGCTCATGTTGCTGAACACGGCGTGCAGCAGGTTGCCGAAGCCGGCGCCGATCGACAGCGACGGCGCGAAGATCCCGCCCGGGATGCCCGGCAGGTACGACGCGACCATCGAGATCATCTTCAGGAACGGATAGAACACCGACAGCTGCTGGCTGCCGTCGAGCAGGCCGCGCGCCTCGGCATAGCCGCTGCCGAACGTCGTGCCGCCGGATACGAGGCCCACGACGGCGATCGCGAAGCCGCACAGCGCGGCGAACGCGATCGGCCGCTCGCGATACAGGCCCAGCAGTTGCGCGGGCAGCCAGCGCCCCGTGTTGAGCAGCAGCCAGCAGAACAGGCCGCCCGCGATGCCCGTCACGATCGCGGTGACCAGCACCGCGACCGCCAGCAGTTTCGGGAAATGGAGGCCGGCGTCGATCGTGCCGAAATACGTGTAGTTGCCGTTCAGGCCGAGCGCGACGACGCCGGCGAGGATGATCGCGGTGATCAGTACGCCGCTGGCGCGCGCGGAGAAGCTGCGGGTCAGCTCCTCGATCGCGAACACGATCCCGGCGAGCGGCGTATTGAAGGCGGCCGACAGCCCGGCCGCCGCGCCGGCCAGCACCAACTGGCGTTCGATCTGCGCGTTCGAGCGCGGGTAGAAGCGCCGCAGGTTGAACATCAGCGCCGCACCCACCTGTACCGTCGGCCCTTCGCGACCGATCGTGAAGCCGCCCAGGATGCCGAGGAACGAGATCAGCACCTTGCCGAACAGGATGCGCAGCGTCAGCAGCCGAGCGCCGAATGCGCTCGGGCGCGCATGCAGCGTCGCGATCACCTGCGGGATGCCGCTGCCCTCGGCGCCGCGAAAAAAGCGCCGCGTGATCCATGCCGACATCGCGGCGATCGCCGGTGTCAGCAACAGCGGCAGCCAGACGGCGTGATCGCGCATCGCGCGGAAGGTCTCGTAACCCCAGTCGATCAATCGGGCGTACAGTACGGCGGCGAGGCCGACGACGATCGCGCCCAGCCAGAAAACACCATATTGGCGCCAGATTCGCAGTGAGCGGCGGGTGAGGGCGGGAAACAGCGCGGGGAGGGCGGGGCGCGGCATTGGGGCGGGCCGGAGGGGCAAAGAGTCGATTATAAAAAGAACCGGATGCCGGCGGGGACGACAAAAGCCCGAATGGGGCGACAAAAATTCACAAAACAGATGCAATTTGTTGCAAATGTAATGCTCGCGTAATGTCTGCACATAGCAACCGTCGTTAGCATGCCGAGATGGCCAGTCGAGGATTCCCCCGCAAATCGTGAAACGCATCCTTATCGTGAAAGTGACGTCGCTCGGTGACGTCGTCCAGACGCTGCCTGTCGTTGCCGACCTGCATCGCGCCTTCCCCGGCGTGACGGTCGACTGGGCCGTGGACGAATCGTGCGCGGAGGTCGTACGCTGGCATCCGGGCGTGAGCGTCGTCCTGTGCGCGCCGCTGCGCCGCTTCAAGAAAATGCGCAACGCCGGTGACCTGAAGGCGATCTCGGCATCGATCGGTGCGTTGCGTGCGCATCGGTACGACGCGGTCATCGATCTGCACGGCGTCTACAAGAGCGCGATCATTTCGTCGCTGGCGCGCGCCGCGCGCCGCGTTGGCTATCAGACGCAGGATCTCGGCGAAACGGGCGCGCGCTTCGCGTATTCGCACCGTTTCGGTCCGCGACCGGACTGCGATGCATGGCACGGGATGCGCGTGAGTGCCGGCGAAGCGCTCGGCTACGTGCCCGAAGGGCCTGCCGCGTACGGCATCGTCGCGCCGCAGGACGCCAGCCTGCCAGCCGCCGTGACCGACGGCGGGCCGTTCATGCTGCTGTTCCATGCCACGTCCAACCCCGACAAGAAGTGGCCGGCCGAGCATTGGGCCGCCCTTGCCACGCAGATGATGGCGCGCGGCGTGCGCGTGCTGCTGCCGTGGGGATCGGCGGCCGAGCACGACGATGCGCAGGATATCGCCGCCCGTGCGCCGGGCGCGATCGTGTTACCGGCGATGACGGTGCGCGAGCTCGGCGCGGCGCTTGGCCGGGCTGCGCTCGTGGTGGGCGTCGATACGGGGTTCGTGCACATGGCGCACGCACTGCAGCGGCCGACCGTGATGATTTTCGTCGCGACGTCGCGCCACCATTGCGGCATCGGCGGCGCGCCGACGGCGCTGTCGATCGGCGAGCCGGGGGCGATGCCGACCGTCGGCGAGGCGCTGGACGCGATCGATACGGTCTGCCCGGCCTACGGCGCGTTGCGCGCGCGGCTGTCCGCCTGACGCGGCGCGGCGGCCGCGATCAGGCCAGCAACATCTCGACCGTGACGACGGCGGCAATGGCCGCCAGATTCGCCAGCAGCGCCTCGAACACGAGGCCGCGCCAGGTCTTCGGCCGGAACCGCAGCGCGAGCAGTAGCGCGCCACCCAGCGCGAGTGCGAGGATCAGGACGAGATCGGCGTTGGCGAGGCGGATATTCATGGCGGCGGCTCCTGTCGGGGGCGGGATCCGAGGGCGCGTAACGACGCGCCCAGGATCGAGTATAGAGAGCGCTCGCCGCCGCACAACCCGGGTCGCCCCGGAGGGTCAGACGAGCGACGCGTCCCGCGTTTCGCGCATCAGCAGTACGCCGATCAGGCTGATCGCCGCGGCCACCGACACATAGCCGCCGACCCACGACAGCCCGCCATGCGCAGCCAGCAGTTGCGCGATATACGGTGCGATCGACGCACCGAGAATCCCGCCGAGGTTGTACGCCACGCCCGCGCCCGTATACCGGACGTTGGTCGGGAACAATTCCGGCAGCAGCGCGCCCATCGGGGCGAACGTCACGCCCATCAGGAACAGCTCGATCGTCAGGAACAGCGCGACGAGCGGCATCGAGCCGCTGCCGAGCAGCGGCTCCATCGCGAATCCCGACAGCAGCGCCGCGATCGCGCCGACGACCAGCACCGGCTTGCGACCGAAGCGGTCCGACGCCCAGGCGGACAGCGGCGTCGCGAGGCCCATGAAGACGACCGCGAAGCACAGCAGGCCGAGGAAGCTCTGGCGCGGAATATGCAGCGTCGATACGCCGTACGACAGCGAGAACACCGTCGAGATGTAGAACAGCGTGTAGCAGACGACCATCGCGAGCGCGCCGAGCAGCGTCGGCTGCCAGTGCTGCGTGACGAGCGTCGCGACCGGCACGCGCACGCGCTCGTTGCGATCGAGTGCGGCCTGGAACGCGGGCGTTTCGGTGATCTTGAGTCGCACGTACAGGCCGAGCGCGACGAGCACCGCGCTGACGAGGAACGGGATGCGCCAGCCCCAGCTGCGGAACTGCTCGTCGGACAACGACAGCGCGAGCGCGAAGAATAGCCCGTTCGACATCAGGAAGCCGACCGACGGCCCCAGTTGCGGGAACATCCCGAACCAGCCGCGCTTGCCCTGCGGCGCGTGCTCGGTCGCGAGCAGCGCCGCACCGCCCCATTCGCCGCCGAGGCCGATCCCCTGGCCGAAGCGCAGCACGCACAGCAGTACCGGCGCGAGCGCGCCGATCGCGTCGTAGCCGGGCACGAAGCCGATCGCGGTGGTGGACACGCCCATCACGAGCAGCGATGCGACGAGCGTCGATTTGCGGCCGATGCGGTCGCCGAAGTGCCCGAACAGGAACGAGCCGATCGGGCGCGCGATGAACGCGATGCCGAACGTGACGAACGCGGACAGCGCCTGCGCCGTCGCCGAGCCGTGCGGGAAGAACACGGGGCCGATGACGAGCGCGGCGGCTGTCGCGTACACGTAGAAATCGTAGAACTCGATCGCGGTGCCGATGAAGCTCGCGAACACGATGCGCCGGTGGCTGACGGCGCCGGCCGAACCGGTTGCGTGTGCAACGGCCGGGGGGGATGCGGACATGGATGTCTCCGTTTTGTCGTTGGGGCGGTCGGCCGAGCATGCATTCGGGCAGGCGCTTGCCTGCCGGGAGCAGCCGGGCAGATGATGATGCGGATGACGCGGTGGCGGCGTGGACGCGCGCCGTGGCGCGGACGTCACCCGCCGGTCGACGATGGAGACGGGTACGTCGCCGCCCGGTGCCGGCGTGGTCGGCTCGCTTGCCGGGTGGGGCGCGCGAACGCACGCGCGGCGTGATGGCCGCGCGAGTGCGGAAAATTATAGCCACCGCCGCCGCTCACCCGCAATCGGGTCGCGGCGGCGCGTCAATCGATCGATTGCGCCTGCGCGGACGCGGTGCTTTGCAGCTGGAAGTGACCGTCGTCGTTGAAGAGCCAGCCTTCCATCAGTTCGAGCCGGCCGTTGCCGTCGAGCAGCCGCGACGGCGGCGCCGGCAGCGGGGCCGAGCGGCGCAGCGACGCGAGCGCGAGCGCTTCCGCTTCGCTGTCGCCGTTGCTGCGATAGACGGATGCATTGATGACGCGGCCGCTGCCGTCGACGGTGAAGGCCACGACGACGAGCGAACGCAGCATGGCCTGCGGTGTGCCGTGCAGCATCCCGGACGGATTGCGTTCGGCGACACGATGGGCGACCTCGACGCGATACTGGTCGAGGCTGCCGCTGCGTGTGACGGACGGAATCGTCAGGACCGAGCGTAGCGACGAAGGTGGCGTGATCGTGCACGCGGCAAGCAGGGCGACGGCGGCCAGCGCGGCAACACGCAGCCGGGCGACGCGCGGACGGAGAAGGGGGCGCATGAGGTGACGGCCAGGAGGGACGATAAAAAAATGATAGGCGCACCGACGCGACGCGATATGGGGAGAAACGCATAGCGCGCGGGACCGGTCGCTGCGATCGCTGATGATGGCGGCCGGGCGCCGCGTCGAGCAACGTGCGTGTGCATGGTGCGCCCCGATGCGACGCGACATGTGACAGCGCCACATCGGGGCACGCGCGTGTTGCGAAGTTGAAAGCCACGGCATGCCGCGATCCGTCCGGGCGGGCGGCGCGCTCGGCCGATGCGGCAATTTCGGCTGGCCGTCCGCTCGATCGCAAGCGATGCGGGCCGGCCGCGTCAGAAGCCGTGCGTCACGAGCGACAGTACCGACAGGTCGGGATGTGTGCCGTCGATGATGCTCTTGCCGATGTGCACGGCTTCGTGGGCGGCCTCGTCGAGGCTCGCGAAGCTTTCCTCGCCGTCCGCGTGGAACGGCACCGCATGGCCGGGCAGCGCGGGATTCGCACCCGGATGACATACGTAGCCGGTGTAGGTATAGCGCGTGTCGCTGCCGGGCACCGCGGCCGGCACGACATGGATCTCGAAGCCTTCGTAATCGACGTGGTTCGTCGCGGTCGACAGGTCGGTCATGGCGATCTCCGTGTGCCGTACGCAAGGGTGGCGCGTGCGGCATCGAATACGCGGCGGCGTTCGTGTCGCCGTGTTGAACGAATTCTAGGCGATGGCGGGGTGGGTCGGGAGGCGTGCGGCGGTGGTGCGGCGACTTCCGGCCGGGTGCGCATACCATGCCGATTCGGCGCCGACGATCGGGCGCCGATTCCATTGGCGAGCGACGGAAGCGGGGATTGTCGTATTGATCGCGTGCGGCGCGTTCGTGTACGGCGCCGCCGCCCCGGCCTGCCAGCCAGGTGCCGCGCAGGGCACGGCGCAAACGCGCGTTCCGACTCGATCGACAGGCGTGTCGCACCGCGACATCGCTACTTGCAGCGCGCGTCCTTGCGTTGCACGACGACGATCACCGGATACTTCTGGCCGTGATCGAGTTCCACGCGCGCGACGACGGTCAGCGTCGCAGGATCGGAATCGTCGTATACGCTGACCTGTTCGTTGCGAAGGTAGGTCACGCCGGTGCAGTTCGACGTGCGCCCGTCGTCGCCCACCTTGCACTGAAGCTCGTTGTCCTTCAGGTAGTTGTACGGCGACGGACTGGCGAGGTATTCGCTCAGGCCGCGCGGCGAACCGCCGACGCCGGTTACGTACGCGATCGCGCACGACGCCTGTGCGTCGCTGCCGGCGGCGGTGTCGGCCGCTGCATGCGTGCTGACGACGGCCAGCACGGCGACGAGCGACGAGACGAGGAAGGGCTTCATGACGTGGATTTCCCGTTTCGCGAATCGGAGCGCGGGATTGTAACGGCATCCGGCGAGGCGCGTCGGAACGTGCGGAGCGCACGTGTGCGGCCAAACAAAAACCCCGTCATTCCGGGAATGGACGGGGTTGGGCGAACTTCCTGGCGGAAGCGGTGTCCGCCATATTGACTTGATATGTCACTGCATGTCGCAGCTTTAATGCCTTTACAGTAAAGGGATTGGTGGAATTGCTTGCGACATGCGGTGACACCCTGTAGCCTTCCAATGACACGGTTTATGGTGGGTTCGTTGGCGGGTTATGGAGGGTTCATGCCGAAGGTGGCGAAGGAGTTGGGCGCGTTGGCTGTATCGCGCTTGAAAGAGCCGGGCTCGTACCCGGTCGGCAAGGTTGCGGGGTTGTATCTGCAGGTTGCGTCGCCGACCGCGCGCTCGTGGATCTTGCGCGTGAAGATCGGCGACCGGCGCCGCGAGATCGGGCTCGGCCCATATCCGGCAGTGAGTTTGCAGGATGCCCGAACGAAAGCGCAGGTCGAGCGCGACAAGATCCGGGCCGGCGTCGATCCGGTCCTCGAGCGTAAGGCGGCCGAGAGCGCGCTGCGTGCCGCGCACGCATCGGAGATCACGTTTGCCGAGGCCGCACGTCAGTTCATCGCGTCGCGCGCGCACGGTTGGAAGAATGCGAAGCACGGCGACCAGTGGCGAAACACGATCGCCGAATACGCCGACCCGATCCTCGGGAAGATGCTCGTCCGACACATCACACGCGAGCACGTGCTGCGCGTGCTCGATCCGATCTGGACGACCAAGACGGAAACCGCATCGCGCCTACGGGGCCGGATCGAGAATGTGCTCGACTGGGCGCGCGTGAAGGGGTACCGCGACGGCGAGAATCCGGCGCTATGGCGCGGCAACCTAGATCACTTGCTTGCGAAGCCGTCGGCGATTGCGAAGGTGCGGCATCACCCAGCCCTCCCATACCAGGATATGGGAGCGTTCATGGAGCGTCTGCGCGCGATCGACGCGATGGGCGCGCGATGTCTCGAATTCACAATTCTGACGGCTGCCCGATCTGGGGAGGCTCGAGGTGCTCGCTGGTCCGAGTTCGATCTCGATGCCGGCGTCTGGCGCGTGCCGCCCGACCGCATGAAGCAGAAGAAAGAACATCGCGTCCCGCTATCGGCGGCAGTCGTGGCTATGGGAGCGTTCATGGAGCGTCTGCGCGCGATCGACGCGATGGGCGCGCGATGTCTCGAATTCACAATTCTGACGGCTGCCCGATCTGGGGAGGCTCGAGGTGCTCGCTGGTCCGAGTTCGATCTCGATGCCGGCGTCTGGCGCGTGCCGCCCGACCGCATGAAGCAGAAGAAAGAACATCGCGTCCCGCTATCGGCGGCAGTCGTGGCCTTTTTGAAGGCGCTACCGCGGAACGATCCCGACGATCCGGATGCCCTGGTGTTCCCCAGCCCGCGCGGCAAGGTGTTCAGCGATATGACGTTGCTGATGATGGTGCGGCGGCTGGAGGTACCGGCGACGCCGCACGGTTTCCGGTCGACGTTTCGGGATTGGGCGGGCGAGTGCACCAGTCATCCACGCGAGCTGATCGAGGTGGCGCTCGCGCACATTCCCGGCGATCAGTCCGAGATGTCGTACTGGCGTGGCGACGTGCTGGAGCGTCGCCGGCAGCTGATGGCCGACTGGGCCGTTTTCATTTCCCGGCCGTTCAAGAAAGGTACTGTCTTGCCGCTTCAGCGACAGGCATAATCGTTTTCACCGCGCCTAGGCTGATCCCCGAAAACCGGCTCCCTCGCCGGCCGGCGCGGTACCTCAACGAGGGATGCGTGAGGGCGCATATGCATTACGACGGGTTAGACCCATACGAAAGGGACGAGTTAGCGCTTTCCGAAGTGAAGTCCGCTCTGGCGCAAAGTGGGTTGGATGGTTCTCAGGCCGCAGTGATCAGTAAAAGAGCGATTGAATACCTCGAGATTTGCTATCCGGAAGCCGATAAGCTAGAGCTTCAAAAATCGGTGTGGTTCGTTGCAGACGCCATGGTGATGATGAGAGGCACCACTGATCTTTCCATGCTCGCTAAACATCTCCAGGGCAGAAACGTATCGGCGTTGGATCTCTTCACCATGAAGGCCTATATGGAAATCTGGAGCGAGCTGTACGCCGTTCCCTTATCCGAGGCCCATCGAAGGCTTCGTGAACGATCAGACGCCAGTGATCGAGCAAAACTTCGTCATCAGTTGAGCCCGAAAGCCGCTGCAAAATCTGCAGTGAAGTCGTGTTGGGATGATTGGCAACTTGCCCGATCGCGCGGCTGCGACACGTACAAGAAGAATGCCGAGTTCGCGCGCGACATGTTCGACAAATACGGCGATGTTCTCAAAAGCACCAAGGTGATAGAGGGATGGTGCACCACGTGGACGAAAGAGAAAGCAAACACCAATCAGGCTGCCAACCAAAATACCCACTCTGCGCCCTAAAATGGGTAGTTTGCGCTTCAACGTACCCACTTTGAAGCGCATGAGTGTTTCGCATCGCTCCATGCGTGGCAGATGATCCGCTCAACGTGCAAACGGCACGTCATGTCACGCGGAGCGATGAAGATGACTATCCAAGGCGGCGCGAAGCGCCCTGACGAAGCAGCAAAGTATCTCGGTATCAGTGCCCGCACGTTGTGGCGGTGGGTAAAGAGCGACGCTGATTTTCCGAAGCCGTTCAAGCTCAATCAGGCCGTGACGCTTTTCTATACGGCCGAGCTCGACGCGTATCTCGCGCGTCATGCACAACGTCACGCGGAAGGAGCGCGAGCATGAGCGACGGCGTGCTGATCCCCACTCCGACCGTTACCGAGCTGGCGGACGCCGCGGTGCGCTCCATCGAGGCCGGCCGCGCGGCGGCCACTATCCTCGCCCAGATCGATGCCGATACGGCGGCGCCTGACGCGCTTGCTGCGCAGTTGCTTGTCCTGCTCGCGGCCGAGGAACCGCAGCACCACGGCGACATTCTCACTGGCTTCCTGCGGCCGGTGCAGAAGCGTCTCGAGGAGCCGGCCGCGCGCTTGCGTGACCTGGCGTATCTGCGCAGTCCGTTTGCCGTGTGATCGGACGGGTTGATGTCGACCGAACCGTTCGAAAGCCCTTTCACGCGGATCCCGAACAACCTGCTCGACGCGATCCTGGCCGCTCGGCTTGGAGCACGGCAGTTGAACGTGCTGCTCGCGATCATCCGCAAGACCTACGGCTACAACAAGACCGCTGACGAGATCGGTCTCGGGCAGCTGCATGATATGACCGGTATCGACAAGGCCAATCTCAGCCGCGCTGTTCGTGAGTTGGAGGCCCTGGGGATCGTCACGCGCAGCGCCGGACGCCACGGGCACCGCCTTGCCGTGAACACTGATTCCTCGTCTTGGGAGTTGCCAATTCGGCAACCGTTGCCGGATGAACAACAGTTGCCAAATCGGCAACCGGGGGTTGCCAAATCGACAACCGAAGGGGTTGCCAAATCGGCAACGAAACAGTTGCCAAATCGACAACCACAAAAGAAAGGAAAGAAAAGAAAGACAACTCCAAAAGAAATCCCGCACTCGCTGCGCGAGCGCTTTGAGCGATTCTGGGCGGCATATCCGCGTAAGCGCTCTCACGACGCTGCGCTGAAGGCCTTCGCAAAGCGGAACCCGGACGAGCAGCTATTCGCCGCCATCATGGCCGGCGTCCAGCGGGCCACGACATCCGGCCAGTGGAGCGATCCGAAATTCATCCCGCACGCCTCGACCTGGTTGAATGCGGCAGGATGGCTGGACGAACTGCAGACCGCGTACAGCGATGCGGAGCTGGCCGTCATCGATGCGTACAACGCAGCACTCGGCGACCGTCTCGGCCGCGTAGATCCTGCGCTGTTTGTCGAGGCGCGTGCCGGCGCCATCCGTGCACTGATCGAGCACCTGAAGGGCGACATCGATGCTGTGGCCCGATACTTCCCCGCCGTGCGCGATCGCGTCGAACTGCCGCCGCGCGTTGGTTTCGATTACCTCATCGGCCCAAAGGGATTCGGCGATGTGACAGGGAAGTTGCAGCTCGCGCGCACGGCCGGCGCGGGTGGGCCCGGTGTCGGGGCTGCCTGGCATTCGAGTTGGACCGGCATCGTCGAGCACGGGCTCACGCTCGGCGTCGTGCAGGAGCCTGGCGAGCCCGATTTCGAATTCCGGATGCGCGTCTACAACGCCGCAGGCGATGGCCCGTGGTGGGATGCGCTCGACCGACGTTTCCGCAACTCTGCCGGACCCGTCGCGGCCGGCGCTTTGATGGGAGGGGGACGATGAAGGATGTCGGAGGCGGAGGTCTGTTCCCCCCTGTCGCGAGCACCGTCGCGCCCGCGAAGCGAAAGCGCCGGCTGACCCGCCATCAACCCGCCATGTCGCGGCGTCCGAACCGGTGGCCGCCGGCGCGCGTCGCCGCTTTCTGGGCGCGCCGGTGCCGGATCTTCCTGAAGGCCTGCGAGGACGCCGAGCTGGTCGCCGAGGCGCTCCGGATCGTTGGCCGGAGCGAGGTGCATGCGCGGCTGCGCGGCGGCGTGCCGGCTACGTTCAGTGACGTGCTGGTCGACCTGTACGTGCACGCACATCACGATCGGTTCGCCGGCGGGCGGCAGCTTGGCGCGGTGGGTCCGATCCGGCTGGCGATTCGCGCCGCGCTCGGGCGCGCGCCGAGCGCATCGACGAAAGAGCTATGGGCGATGGTGGCTGCGGCGCCCCCGCGCGGCTGGACGCTGCACGACAACCGGGCCGGCCGGTATGCCGAGGGGCCCGAGGCCGGGCAGAACGTCGATTACCGGGCGTTCGCGAACCACGCCTCGGCAGAGCGCCGGGCGCGGAAATCATCGAATAGCGGTGCGATGAGTCGGGGGTGAGATAGTCCGGCCATCACGAACCCGGACCGCCGAGCGATGACCTTCAATCCCCTAACCACCGTCAACGAACACCCGGGCGCCCAGGAGGTGCCGCACTCCATCGTGGATGCGGCGGGCAGCCAATTCCATCGGGATCTGCCGCTGCATGCCTGCACCCGCCTGGTCGAGGACTATCGGAAGACCGACGCGAGCCTCGCGAGCACGCTCAGGATCGTTCCGACCGCGGTGGCATCGGCGCCGGCGCCCGGTTCGAACCCGAACGTTCCTGCCGACCACTTCCTGCCGGGGCTGTTGACCCATCCCGGCCAGCCGAAGCTGTACCAGGTCGTCGCGCCCGACGGCCGCGTCGTCATCAACTTCCTGCCGCACGACATCGCTTGGAACTTCGCCAGCGCGCTGCACCAGCGGTGCCCGGGGCAGCGTTTCACGTTCCAGGAAGTGCCGGCCGACCAACTGGGGGTGATGGCGTGAGCACGGTCTCGAACGATATCCCGATGCTGTCGGGCTGGAGCCTGATCGATAAGGATGGGAAGGTACTGGCCAGTTATGTCCCGCGCTCCACTGTCGATGACTTGAAGCTGTTCTACGTGCAAAGCAACCCAGCCTATGGCATGTCGCTCGAGGTCACGCGCAGCGAGCCGAAGCCGTTCGCTCCCCCGATCGTTTTCTCGCCCGACGCGTTCAAGCCCACCGAACCCCCGAAACCGCCCAAGCTGCCCGATATTGCGGCCGGCCAAGAGCGCGCGCACCTGCGAGAGTGCATCGAGCGGTGCAAAGCGACGGCCGAAGTAGTGGACGCAGCCAAGGTTGCGGCGGCGCGCGCTCGCGAGCACCTGGACGGGTGCGAGGCCGAGGTGACGCGCCTGCACGCTGCTGACGAAGCGGAGACCGCGGCGGCCGGCGCGCAACTCGCCGACCGGCTCAAGGCTGGTCTGTCGGCTCCGCTCGATCCGAACCTGCGTACCGGTCGCGCTGCAGTGCTCGACGCAGAGGCGCGGCGCGATGCGGCGCTGGGTGCGTGCGAGTTGCTCGACGCTGACGTCACGGCGGCCACCAAGGCCATGGAGCAGGCGACGCACGATGCGCGGCTTGCCGCCGACGTGGTGATGCGCGCGGATCTGGGGCAGCGCATCAAGCAGCTACTGGAGCTTCGAGAGCAGATCGTCCCCCTGCGGCAGTTCATCGACGACGCGCTGCGGTGTGGCATGCCGATCGACATTTCCGCGGCGCGTGAGGCACTCATGATGCCCGATCTGCAATGGAGTGGCGAGCAGGACACGCACGTGCGCCTGCACAACTATCGCGAAGCGCTTCGGCGGGACGCCGATGTGCAGTTCGAGGATCAACCCACCGAGGTTACGAAATGACGAAACGACTGATTCGCTGTCGCACGATCGACGGCGGAATCTCGCGCGGCAGCCGAGTGGCGTTGCCGAAGGGCAACCGGCTGAAGAACTCGGTGAGTGCCCCCCTGACCTTCGACGCGAAGCCGTCGACGGCCAATCGCGGGCCGACCGCTGATCGCAGTCAGACGGCCGACCGTGGGACGGACATCAACGAGATCAACCGGCGTTTCTGGGACGCTCAAGGCGTGCATACGACGCCCACGCACGACGCCGCACCCATCGACGACATCAATGAGCGGCATCGCCGCTTCTGGGCGGCGCAGGCCGCTTCGTAACGTTGTTGCCTCGCTGGAAGCAACCCGAGTTCATCGTTGCTCGGCGTGGATCAGTCGGACAGTGCCACGGCTCCGAAAAACCCCGACAGCAGGCGGCCCGCCGGGAGTGGGCGCGGCCCGCCGGTGCGTAGGGGGCGCATTGCGCGCTCCCTGCCGCATCGTGATCTAACTCTCTAATCAATTGAGGACATTTGATGGCGACCGAAATCGAATTGAGCGGGAAGCGGTACCAGATCGGCAAGCTGAATGCGATGCAGCAGTTCCACGTGAGCCGGCGTATCGCGCCGATTATTCCGCCGATGCTGCCGGTGCTGATGGGGCTTTATTCGGAGATCGCGAAGGGCGGTTCAGCGGCGCCCGACACCGGCACCCCGCCGGATGGTGTGCGGAGCGCACTGAAGTTGGTCGAATCGATCGCGCCGGTGCTCCAGCCGTTCGCCGATGCGCTCGCGAACCTGAAGGACGACGATGCCGAATACGTGCTCGGCACGTGCTTGTCCGTGGTCGAGCGGCAGCACCAGAACGGCTGGGCAAAGGTCTGGTCTGCGCAGCATCGCACGTCGATGTTCGACGACTTGGGTATCGAGGCGATGCTGCCGCTCGTGGTACGAGTCATCGTGGCGAACCTCGGAAATTTTATCGGCGGGCTGCTTACCGGCCAAGCGAGCAGCCCGGCAGCGGCGACTACCGCTGGTTGAAGTCGCTGCCCGGCGGCGAGGACTGGCTGCTTGCACCCGTGCACGCGCAGATGTGTCTCTACGAATCGCTGCTCGACGGGAAACTGGGCCTGGCCGATATCGCGCTGATGAACGACTCGCTCGCAGTTCGGGCGGACAATGATGCGGCGTGGCGCCGCCAACAGGAGCAGAAGCGTGGCTGATTCGAGCGTGATCCGAGAATTCTTGGTGGCTCTTGGCTTCAAGGTCGACCAGAAGGGGCTCAGAAGCTTCACGGAGGGCGTCGAGGCCGCAACCAAGACGGTCGAAAAGCTTGTTTTAACCGTGACCGGATCTGCGCTCGCTGTCGGCGCCGGCGTGACTGCCTTCGCATCTCGCCTCGAGAGTCTGTACTTTGTCGCACAGCGCACCGGCGCATCCGCGCAAGGTCTGCGAGCGTTCGAGTTCGCCGCGAAAAACATGGGGATATCTGCCGGTACCGCCGCCGGCTCGATCGAGAACCTCGCGCGCTTCCTACGGAACAACCCAGGCGGCGAAAACTATCTGAAATCCCTTGACGTGCAGACGCGTGACGCGAACGGGCAGTTGCGCGATACCGTCGACATCATGTCGGATCTGGGGGCGGCGCTCGCGAAGAAGCCCTACGGCCTGGCAAGCCAGTACGGCAGCTATCTCGGCATCGACGAGAATCTGCTGCTCGCGATGCGCAACGGCGAATTCGACCGGTACATCGAACAGTATCGCAAGATGTCCGAGCAGACAGGCCTCGACCAGGCGACCGACGACGCGCACCAATTCATGGTGCAGATTCGCGATCTGACGGCGTCGTTTGAGAATCTCGGCACCAAGGTCGAAGGCGTGCTGCTGCATAAGCTCGGCCCGCAGCTCGCTCAGTTTGCGTCGTGGATGGATGATCACGGGGCGACCATCGCCAACCGCGTAGCCGACATCGCGACAGCGTTCGTGAACGCCGCGACGGCCATGGGGCCACCGTTGAAATGGATGGCCGACAAACTCGTCGAACTGGACAAAGCGACGGAAGGATGGTCGACGCGAGCGTTTGCGTTGCTGGGCATGCTTCGACTTCTTGGCGGCAGTGCGGTGATCGGCGGCATCGGATCGCTTGCAACAGTGATCGGCGCCGTAGGCGCAGCCTTCGCTGGCTGGAAGATTGGCGATAGCGTTCGCGACATCGTTGACAAGTTCATCACAGACAAGTCGGGCGGCAAGTATCGGTCGCTGTGGGACATCTTCACTGGTACCGATCGACGTGGACTGGATTCAACTGGCGGCTACACACAGGCCGAAATCGATTCGATGAAGGATGGCGGGGGTGCCAAACTCACGGGACCCCGTGGAAGCGATGCGAACAAAGGGGCTGTTGACGCCGGCGAATCACTTCTCGATCGAGCGACAGCAGATCCAAACCGTTCGCTCCAGGCGCGCGCACTGATGTTCTTCGAGAAGATGGGTTGGACCGCTAAACAAGCGGCCGGAGTGGTCGCGAATCTGTGGTCGGAAAGTAAATTACGCGCCGGCGCCGTTGGCGACAACGGCAAAGCGTTCGGCATCGGACAGTGGCATGCCGATCGCCAGGCGGATTTCGCCGCGTGGTCGGGCAAAAACATTCGAGATTCGTCGCTTGACGAGCAACTTGCGTTCGTGAACTACGAGCTGACTCAGGGTAAAGAGTCGGCGGCTGGCGTGCTCCTGCGCGCTGCTCAGAATGCGAGCCAAGCCGGTCAGGTGGTGTCCCGCTATTACGAGCGGCCGCGCGACGCTGATGGTGAGGCTGCTCGCCGTGGCGATCTTGCTGCGCAGATCTCGGCGACTGTGAACGTCAACATTGATGGGGCATCTGATCCGCACGCGACAGCTCGTGCAGTGGCATCCGAGTTTCATCAGCTCAATCGCGACTTGCTCAAGCGCTATTCCTACTGAGGTGCCTCGTGACGAATGAACAACCCAGCCGCGACTATCCGTTTTGGCGAGTCCACGACAGTCTCGGCCGAGATCACGGTACCCATGATCGCCCCACGGCGGCAGCTGTACTCGATCGCGTTTGGAAGGCCGATCCAATGCTCGAATGGGTGAGCATGGAAGCCGTGCAATTTGCGGGTGCTCTGCATTGAGGATGCCAACATGACAGTGCAGTACCTCCGGAAGATCTCATTGCTCGTCGGCACGTCGTCAGGCGATGGTATCGACCTATCTGATCTCCGCGTCCGTTTCTATGTGCAGCGTGGCGACCGTGAGACGCCGAATTCGGCTCGCATCCGCGTGTACAACCTGAGCGGCAATACGGCCAATAGCTTGGTGAATCTGGAGTTCACCCGGGTCGTATTGCAGGCCGGCTACGAGGGAAATTTCGGCGTCATCTTCGATGGTTCTATCGTGCAGGCGCGGAGCGGCCGAGAAAGCCCTGTTGACACGTATGTCGACATTACGGCCGCCGACGGCGACGCGGCCTACCTGTTCGCGCATGTGAATCTCACATTGGCTGCGGGTTCGACGGCGATCGATCATTTCAACGCGTGCGCCGGCGCGATGGTCAAGTACGGTGTGCGTGTTGGATATGTGCCTGATCTGCCGCACCGTCCGTTGCTACGTGGAAAGGTAATGTCTGGGACTGCGCGCAGCTATCTCCGTGAGTTTGCTCGAACGACCGATACATTGTGGTCAATCCAGTTCGGCAAGCTGCAGGTCGTTCCACGCACGTCGGTTATGCCAGGCGAGGTGCAGGTCATCAATTCGAGAACCGGCATGATCGGGTTGCCGCAACAGACGATAGACGGCATCAATGTCACGGCATTGCTAAACCCGCGCATCCAAATCAGCCGCGTAGTTCAGCTCAACAACAACAGCATCCAGCAGGCCGAATACAGCCTCGCCAACGGTCAGCAGATCGCGAACTATAACGCGACCCAGCAGAACAAGCTGAATGGGAGCGCCTACGGAGACGGCTATTACTACGTGATGGACATTTCTCATTGGGGCGACACGCGCGGGAATGATTGGTACACGCACATGATCTGTCTCGCCGTCGACGCTACAGTGCTCAACCTCGACCTGTTCAACAAGTCTCAGCAGTCCGTGAGCGGCCCGGTGCCGCTTGGCGTGATCAACGGCGAAATCCAGCGCCCTATCGGATATTGAGGAGGTTGGAATGCACGACACAGTAACGCGCGCTGCGCTGGCAGAACGTCAATTCGACGTTGAGCCTTTCCGGGAAGCCGCTGCCGCCGCCTTCGATCGAATCGTCGGAGATTGCCTCGATCGCGAGTGGATCATCGCGCCGCCACCGCAACCGAACAAGGCGCGACATGGGAAGCGGAACTCTGCACTCGACCGCAGGATTGCCGAGAGCCTGGATTTAAATGCGTGATTTTTCCGTATTTAGAAGTGGTGAAACTGCACTTCTATAGAGCCGGAATTCGGCTCTTTACATAGACAGGACATAGAAGGATTCGACCGATGGCCGCGTTACCCGAACCCGTGAAAGCCCGCATCGTGCAAGGCTTGGCCTGCTTCGACAGCCCCTCGCAGGTGGCGCGGGACGTCTTGGCGGAATTCGGTATGAACGTCACGCCCCAGCACTGCGAGAGCTACGACCCGACGAAGGCGGCCGGCGCCAAGGTTGGGAAGAAGCGGCGGGCCGAGTTCGAGGCGATTCGTGCGGCCTTTCTCGCCGACCTCGGGCAGAGCGCCATGTCACACCGGGCCGTGCGCCTGCGTCGGCTGGAGCGGCTCATGAACCGCGCCGAGAACTCCGGCAATATCGTGCTGACCGCTCAGCTGATCGAGCAGATCTCGCGCGAGTGCGAGGGCGCCGAGCTGGCCGACCTGCAGCGCCGGCTCGCCGCGTTGGGGGGTAACCGTTGATGACGACCCGCCATAGGAGGATGCTGCAGCAGCTGCGCGAGGAGGTTGCGCGTCTGGAGGCCGAACGGGCCGACACAACTGGTGCCGCGGTGCGCGCGATCGAGCAGGCTTGGCAACAGTTCGGCGCGTACCAGGCGCGGGCCCGGCGCGAACCGGTGCTGATGGCGCTAGCCTATCGCCGGCCGCTGCCGGATTGGACGCCCACGGCGTTTGTCGATGCTATCGGGGCCGATCCGGCCGCCCGCCATCCGTGGGCCGTGTGTGAGGCGTTTCGTGAGCTGCTGTGGCGCTGGCGCGTGCCGGCCGACCGTGACGCCGACCGGGCTACCGAGATCGAGGCGGATGCCCGTCGATACCTGGCCGAGCTGCGCGACCGCCGTGCGCATCAGTGGGCCGCGCGCTTTGAGCTGATGCTGTTGTCCGACGACGAACTCGACGCGCTCGAGCGCGAGCTCGATCTGCGGTACTGACTCGCTTTCGGATAGCCGGTAACTCTGCAAATTCGCAGGGAACAAACTCCCGAATTTCCGGTAGTTAGCGGAGCCGAGGTCCGCCGACGTGGCCCGAGTGGTATGGCGGGTGCGGCGTCGGCGGCCGTCTGCCCGCCATCGTGCCCGCCATAGTGGGATTTGGAATCCGGTTTGTGATAATGGCTCGCCGCCTCAACAATCGATCATCACATGAGCGCCTATCTCACCGCGGGCGAGCTCGCCGATCTGGTCGGCTGCAAGCCGAATCAGCGAGCGACGATGGCGCGCTGGCTTGACCGCAACGGCTGGCGATATGTGGTCGACACAAATGGGCTGCCGAAGGTCGCACGGGCCTTTCACGACCAGAAGCTCGGGATCGCTCCAGAGGAGTCGGCGATCGATAGTCGGGTTGCGACGGAGCCGGACTTCGATGCGCTTGACGCGCACATCAAGCGAAATCGATCCAAGCCAAGGTAGCCAGTTACCGCTGCTTCGAACGGCGCTTTTCTCGCTCATCCAGTAGCCGCCCGACCTTCTCAGCAAATAGGTCTAGCATGCGCTCGTCGACGGCCGCTGCTGACGCTGGCGCGGCCGAGGCGTCGCCCGAGATGCTCGCCTCGAGGCGCAGCAGCACCTCGGCATTGAGGGAGCGGCCATTCGCGGCTGCAAGCTCCGACAGCCGATCCTTGAGGTCGGCCGGGAGGCGCAATTTCATTTGGGGGTCTTCGCGGGTCATGGCCGGATACTAATGGACCACGGTGGTGTTGACAATGGGACCACGGTGGTTCATTATGGGATCACGTTCAACGAGGAGAGCCCAGATGAACAACACCGCTCACGAAATCGCGACCCCGCGTCAGCCCCGCCACTACGCGCGAACCCTTCGGCAAGTGGCCGCCGGCATCGGCGAACTGGTACGAGGGGATGTGTCTGCTCCGACGCTGGATCGCCGGCCGGCTGCACCTTTGCGATCGGCATCCCCGCAAAGCTTGGAGATGTTGCGCATCGTGTCCGACGCTGTGCGCGCGGCCGCGCTGGCCCCGATCGATCGCGCCGCGCTCGACATCAGTGGCGACGCGTTGCGCCGTCTCGCTGACCTGGCCCGCGCAGAGGTGCGGCATGGCTAAGACGAACCCTGAATTCGAAGCGCTCGTGCGCCGCGGCATCGATGGCGTGTCGTGCTCGCGGGAAGGCTTCCTCCGCATGAGCAATCTGCTATCCGCAATCGCGCGCTTCGCAGAGGCGAACGGCGATGCGTACACGGCGGCCGTCGCCATCGTCGGCGCCGATGTTGCTGAAACGTATCTCGATCTGGCCGAGACCGCATACAAGGAACTGACCGCGAAGGTGAGCCATGGCTGACATCGAACAGAGCTTCATCGACGCCCAGCTCGACGCGCATCTCGTGTGTGACCTGCTGCGTGTGCTGTACAGTGCAGTGCCTGATGACAAGCCCGGTAGCCTGCCGATCCATGGAACGCTGAAGCACATTTTGAAACTGGCCGAGGCGCTTCCCGGTACGCTCGACGTGATCTCGCGGGAGGTGTGCCATGGCTAAGCTTCGTTGCCGGCCGGGCGATCTGGCGCGCGTCGTGCGCTCGAAAAATCCTGCGCTTCCCGGGCGCATCGTCGTTGTCGATCGCCTGCGCCACGGCGACTATTGGGAAGTGACGGTTCTCGGGCAGGCCGTGTTCGGCGCAGCTGCCGACGAAGACGGCCCCATTCTCACGAACTATTACCTGTTTCCCGATTACGCGCTCGAGCCACTGCGTGGCGACGGCCTGGAGACGGAACAGGGCGAGAGGGAGGCCGATCATGCGTGAACTGCGCTGTAGGCCCGGCGACCTTGCCCGCGTGATCTACTCGAAGCTGGACGGCCTTGTCGGCCGCACCGTCTTTGTGGAGGGCGTCGGCGCGTCGCCGCCGGACGGCTCGCACCTGTGGAATGTGACGCTGTTCGGCGCGCCGGTGGTGGGTGTGGGGCCGCTCAGCGGCCGGCCGCGCGTGACCCACAAGCTTAGGTTCAGCGATTCGTCGCTGCTGCCGCTCCGCGGTGATCCACCGGCCGACGAGGGGTTGGCCGGTCATATCCGGTCGGCGTCTTTCGCCGGTTGAGCTGCCGCGCGACGTTAGTGAATCGGACGCACGCGCCGAAGGCGTGACGGTCGAGGAACGCCACAAGATCGGATACTGCCTCGGACCAGGCAGCAACCCGGATCGACCGGCGAGCATCCAAGTGTGGTGTGGGTTGTGGAATTTCGGAGAATCGAATCGTGAACACTGTCTTCATTCTGATGGCGCAGTATAGTGCGACGGCTGTCGTGCCGATCGACGTCGTGTGCCGGGACTATTTCGCCCCGCTCACGGTGGCGACGCTGCTGCGGAAGATCGGCGCCGGCGAAATCCGACTGCCCGTCGTGCGGATGGAAAAATCACAGAAAGGGGCCAAGGGCGTCCACGTGGAAGACCTTGCCGCCTACATCGACGCACGGCGCGCCGCCGCCGTCAAGGAATGCGACCAGCTCTGCGGTCAGGCATATCGTTGACAGTGGCGTGGGATGCCAACACGAAACGCCGCACGGGGCGACCGGTGCGGCCTTGTTGCATAGGGTGGGTCAATGAAGTTGAGTTATTCCGCGTCTGGGTCTTCGGAAATCTTCTTCAGGCGACACCAACTTATACCGCCTCCTCCTGAAGTTATTACAGAGTTACGGCGCGCAGATGTGGCCGCTGTTGCCGCGGCCTTTGCCCGGGAAAGTGCTTCGTTACGTGCCTCGGAGCCCGTCTCCGCGGTGAGTTCTATGTGGTACTCGCCCGGAGGGAGCTTATACATCAGCTTGTCGTCATCGTCGACAGCGTATCTACGGAAGCCGCGAGCATGCATTTCAGTATGCAGCGTTTCATATTCGTCGGCGTCAGGGGAGTGCTCTTGGGTACGTGCATCGTCTTTATGGAGCACGACGCGGGCCAGCAAAATATAGTCAGGCATTTCGTGCCTCCCAGTGGCAGAAATACGACTTTGTTTTTGGGCGGGCTGTATGGCGGGTTGATTCGCTTTGATCTTCTGAAACCCTTGCCACATAAGGCCTTCTGGCGGAAGCGGTGAGATTCGAACTCACGGACAGTTTCCCGTCGCTGGTTTTCAAGACCAGTGCCTTAAACCGCTCGGCCACGCTTCCACACGAGGCGGCATTGTAACCGAAATGCCGCCGGGTTCATCCGGTCAGTCGTCGCGCAGGAACAATTCCTGCAGGTCGTTGAGGAAACGCTGGCCGAGCGGCGTCGGCGCGATCCGGGTGAAATCGCGTGTGATCAGTCCACGCCGCTCCGCTTCCTTCAGCGCCGGCTCGATCGTGCTCATCGGCAGGCCCGTGCGTTCTACGAAGCTGTGCACGGGGAAGCCCTCGACGAGCCGCAACGTGTTCAGCATGAATTCGAATGGCAGGTCGCGCGCGCCGACTTCACGCTCTTCCTGCACGGCCGTGCCGGCCTTCGCCTGCTCGATGAAGGTCGCCGGATGCTTGTAGCGCGCCTGCCGCAGGATCCGGTTCGGGAACGACAGCTTCGTGTGGGCACCCGCGCCGATCCCGAGATAGTCGCCGAAGCGCCAGTAATTCAGGTTGTGCTTGCACTGATGATTCGGCTTCGCGTATGCGGACACTTCGTAGTGCTCGTAGCCGGCTTCGGCCGTGCGCGCATGAATCCATTCCTGCATGTCGGCCGACGCGTCGTCGTCGGGGACGACCGGCGGAAACTTCGCGAACAGCGTATTCGGCTCGAGCGTCAGGTGATACAGCGACAGGTGCGGCGGTGCGAACGACAGCGCGGTCTCGATGTCGGTGCGGCATTCGTCGAGCGTCTGGTTCGGCAGCGCGAACATCAGGTCGAGGTTGAAGTTGTCGAAATTCTTCGCGGCGATCTCGACGGCCGCGCGTGCCTGCGCGGTGTCGTGAATCCGGCCGAGCTCCTTCAGGTGCGCCTCGTTGAAGCTCTGGATGCCGACCGACAGGCGATTCACGCCGCTCGCGCGGAACTGCGCGAACTTCGCGGCTTCGAACGTGCCCGGATTCGCCTCGAGCGTGATCTCGGCATCGGCGTCGAGCGGCAGCAGCGCACGCACGTCGGACAGCATCCGATCGAGGCCGGCCGCCGACAGCAGGCTCGGCGTGCCGCCGCCGATGAACACGGTATGCACCTGCCGACCCCACACGAGCGGCAGCGCCTGCTCGAGGTCGGCACGCAGCGCGTCGAGATATTCCGCTTCCGGAAACCGCTCGCCTTTCCATTCGTGCGAGTTGAAATCGCAGTACGGGCACTTGCGCACGCACCACGGGAAATGCACGTACAGCGCGAGCGGCGGCAGCGACGTGAGGCGCACCTGACCGGGCGACGTGAAGGTCGCGACGACGCGTGCACCGGTTTCCGCGGCCTGGCTCATGCCACCTCCTGCGGCGAAGCGATATCGGGGACGGTCATGCTTCCTCCGCGAGCCGTGCGAGCAGCGCCTTCAGCGCCAGCGCGCGATGGCTGTGCGTGTTCTTCACGGCCGGCTCGAGTTCGGCGGCCGTCGCGCCGAGCGACGGCAGGTAGAAATACGGGTCGTAGCCGAATCCGTGTTCGCCGCGCGGCGTATCGACGATCTCGCCGGCCCAGCGCCCTTCGGCGAACAGCGGTTCCGGATCGTCCGCATGGCGCACGAGCGCGAGCACGCAGCAGTAGTAGGCGCGCCGGTCGTCGACACCGCGCAACTGCTCGACGAGATACGCATTGTTCGCCGCGTCGCCCTTGGCGCGGCCCGCACGCTGCGCATAGCGCGCCGAATAGACGCCCGGCGCGCCGCGCAGCACGCGCACGCACAGGCCGGAATCGTCGGCGATCGCCGGCAGCCCGGTGAGCCGCGACGCGTGGCGCGCCTTGGTCAGCGCGTTCTCGATGAACGTGCCGAACGGCTCTTCCGCCTCCGGCACCGCGAGGTCGCCCTGCGGGACGATTTCGATGCCGACCGTCGAGAACAGCGCGGTGAATTCGCGCAGCTTGCCCGGGTTGTTCGATGCGAGCACGATGCGCGACAGCGGCGCGAGGGTGAGGTCGTCAGGCATGGCTCGTGCCCAGGACATCTTTCTGCAACCGCACGAGCTCGGCGATCCCGCCCTGGGCGAGGTCCAGCAGCGCATTCATCTCGGCGCGCGAGAACGGCACGCCTTCGGCCGTGCCCTGCACTTCGACGAAGCCGCCCGCGCCCGTCATCACGACGTTCATGTCGGTGTCGCAGCGCGAATCTTCCGCGTAGTCGAGATCGAGCACGGGCGCGCCTTCGTACACGCCGACCGAGATCGCGGCGACATGGTCGGTGATCGGCGAGCGCGCGAGCTTGCCGGCCGCGATCAGCGTCGACACGGCGTCGTGCGCAGCGACGAACGCGCCGGTGATGCTGGCCGTGCGCGTGCCGCCGTCGGCCTGGATCACGTCGCAGTCGATGTGGATCGTGCGCGGGCCGAGCGCCTCGAGATCGAATACCGCGCGCAGCGCGCGGCCGATCAGGCGCTGAATTTCCTGCGTACGGCCCGTCTGCTTGCCGCGGGCGGCTTCGCGGTCGCTGCGCGTGTGGGTCGCGCGCGGCAGCATCCCGTATTCGGCGGTCAGCCAGCCTTGCCCGCGCTCGCGCAGGAACTCGGGCACGCGTTCGGCGACGCTTGCGGTGCAGAGCACCTTGGTGTCGCCGAATTCGACCAGCACGGAGCCTTCGGCGTGTTTCGTGTAGTGGCGCGTGAGGGCGACCTTGCGCAGTTCGTCGGCGCGGCGGCCGCTCGGGCGGGAAACGGAAGACGTCATGGGGAAATCGCGGAAGGGGAGGAAACCCCGATTTTAGCGCCGAACGGCGGGCGTGCCCGGCGGGACGGTCCGCAAAAATGGGATAATGCGCGCTTCCCGCCCCGCGCCTTCCGATGCGCCGGGCGCCTCGATGTATTCCCCGCCCGCGAGGGCACCAGACGGCGAGACGAACCATGATCTACAGCATGACGGGCTACGCGAGCGCGACGCGCGAACTCGCGACGGCCACCGGCAACGGCGGCACCAGCGTGTCGGTCGAACTGCGCACCGTGAACTCGCGCTTCCTCGATCTCAATTTCCGGATGCCGGACGACGTGCGCGCGTGCGAACCCGCGCTGCGCGAAATGCTGATGAACAAGCTGTCGCGCGGCAAGGTCGACGTGCGCATCAACCTGCAGCGCGGCGAGCAGGGCATCGGCGCGGGCGCGCTGAATCAGTCGGCGCTCGGCCAGCTTGCCGATCTCGAACGCGCGGTGCTCGATTCGTTCCCGGGCGTCGGCCGCCTGCGCGCGGGCGAAATCCTGCGCTGGCCCGGCGTGCTCGCCGAGAGCGGGGTGTCGGCCGATGCGATCCGCGACGCGGTGCTCGCATGCGGCAAGGAAGCGATCGCCGAGCTCGTCGTCGTGCGTTCGCGCGAAGGCGCACAACTGGCGACGATGCTGCTGTCGAACGTCACCGAGATGGAAGCGATCGTCGCGCGCATCACGCCGCTCGTGCCGGAGCTGATCGCGAAGCATCAACAGAAGATCGTCGAGCGGCTGCAGGAAGCGCTCGGCCTCGCGGCGCCCGAAGGCGGCTCGACGGTCGTCACGCGCGAGGAAGCCGCGGAGCGCATCCGTCAGGAAGTGACGATGTACGGGATCCGGATCGACATCGCGGAAGAGTTGTCGCGGCTCACCGCGCACCTGAACGAAACGCGTCATGTGATCGAGAAGGGCGGCCGCGTCGGCAAGCGTCTCGACTTCATGATGCAGGAACTGAATCGCGAAGCGAACACGCTCGGCTCGAAGGCGGCGGCGAAGGAACTCGCCGACGCGTCGATGGCGCTGAAGCTGCTGATCGAGCAGATGCGCGAGCAAGTGCAAAACCTGGAGTAAAGCAACATGACCGAATCCCATCGCGACGGCCACGCGTCGCATTCGCTGCACGGCGGCGTCTATCCCGGTAACCTGTTCATGGTCGTCGCACCGTCGGGCGCCGGCAAGTCGACGCTCGTGAATGCGCTGCTGTCGAAGGACAGCGACATCTGCCTGTCGATCTCGTACACGACGCGCAAGCCGCGCCCGGGCGAGCAGGACGGCCAGCACTACCACTTCACGACCGTCGAGGATTTCCGCGCGCGTCACGCGGCGCACGAATTCCTCGAGAGCGCGGAAGTGCACGGCAACTACTACGGCACGTCGCGCGTCTGGATCGAAGAGCAGATGAAGAACGGCCACGACGTGCTGCTCGAAATCGACTGGCAGGGTGCGTTGCAGGTGAAGAAGCAGTTCCGCAACGCGGTCGGCATCTTCATCCTGCCGCCGTCGCTCGATGCCCTCGAGGAGCGCCTGAAGAAGCGCGGCCAGGACGAACCGAACGTGATCACGCGACGCCTGCTGGCCGCCGGCAGCGAGATCGCGCACGCGTCGGAAGCGGAATACGTGGTGATCAACGAGAATTTCGAGCGTGCGCTCGCGGAACTCGAATGCATCGTCGCGGCGACGCGCCTGCGTTTTGCTTCGCAGTACGCGCGACACGCGGAGCTGTTCATCGAGCTCGGCATCCATCTGCCCCACGCGGAATGACGCGGGGCACGAGGGACATAAGGTAGAATAAGGACTATATTCAGAAGGAATTACCAACATGGCTCGCATTACCGTCGAAGACTGCCTGAAGCAAATCCCGAATCGCTTCGAACTGGCGCTCGCCGCCACTTATCGCGCGCGGCAGCTCGCGCAAGGCCATACGCCGAAAATCGAAAGCCGCGACAAGCCGACCGTCGTCGCGCTGCGCGAAATCGCCGCCGGCCAGGTCGGCGTCGAGATGCTGAAGAAGGTGCCGGTGTAACGCGCATCCGGCCCGTTCCAGCCATGTAGTCCACGCGCGCAACGACTCGACCTGGAGGCGAATATGAGCACCACCCCATCGTCCGCCTCCGCGGATCCGACCACCGAAGCCCCGGCCCAGTCGCCTGCGCGCCAGTACATCGACGCGGTCCTCGAACAGTCCTTCCGGCATCTGTTCGGGCCGACCGCCACGCCCGAGCAGCCGCGCAAGCACGGCGTCGTTTCGATCGCGAAACTGACGGCCGTGCTTGCCGAATATCTCGCTCCGGACGAAATCAAAGAGGTCAAGGCGGCGTTCCACTTCAGCGACGAAGCCCACCTCGGTCAATATCGCCAGAGCGGCGAGCCCTACATCACCCATCCCGTCGCCGTCGCGGAAATCTGCGCCGGCTGGAAGCTCGACGCGCAGGCCGTGATGGCCGCGTTGCTGCACGACGTGATGGAAGACCAGGGCGTGACCAAGAACGAGCTGGCCGAGCGGTTCGGCCCGAAGGTCGCCGAGCTGGTCGACGGCCTGTCGAAGCTCGACAAGATGGAATTCCGCAGCCGCGAGGAAGCGCAGGCGGAAAACTTCCGCAAGATGCTGCTCGCGATGGCGCGCGACGTGCGCGTCATTCTCGTCAAGCTCGCCGATCGCCTGCACAACATGCGCACGCTCGGTGCGGTGCCGATGGAAAAGCGCCGTCGCGTTGCACGCGAAACGCTCGACATCTACGCGCCGATCGCGCACCGGCTCGGGTTGAACAACACGTATCGCGAGCTGCAGGACATGAGCTTCGCGAACTTCAACCCGCATCGCTACGCGACACTCGAGAAGGCCGTGAAGGCCGCGCGCGGCAACCGCCGCGAAGTGATCAGCAAGATCCTCGAGGCCGCGCAGCGCGCGATGGCCGACGCGAAGATCGACGCCGAGATCACCGGCCGCGAGAAGACCATCTACAGCGTCTACCGCAAGATGCGCGACAAGCAGCTGTCGTTCTCGCAGGTGCTCGACGTGTACGGCTTCCGGGTCGTCGTCGACAGCCCGCTCGACTGCTACACGTGCATCGGCGCGCTGCACGCGCTGTACAAGCCCGTGCCCGGCAAGTTCAAGGATTACATCGCGATCCCGAAGATCAACGGCTATCAGTCGCTGCACACGACGCTCGTCGGCCCGTTCGGTGCGCCGATCGAGTTCCAGGTGCGCACGCGCAAGATGCACGAGATCGCCGAGGCGGGGGTCGCCGCGCACTGGCTGTACAAGAACGGCAGCGCGGATCTCAGCGATGTGCAGAAGCGCGCGCATCAGTGGCTGAAGTCGCTGCTCGACATCCAGAGCGAAGCTGGCGATTCGAGCGAATTCCTCGAGCACGTGAAGATCGACCTGTTCCCCGACGCGGTCTACGTGTTCACGCCGAAGTCGAAGATCATGGCGCTGCCGCGCGGCGCGACGGCGCTCGATTTCGCGTATTCGATCCACAGCGATCTCGGCAACCAGTGCGTGGCCGTGAAGATCAACAACGAACTGCTCCCGCTGCGCACCGAATTGAAGAGCGGCGACATCGTCGAGGTGATCACCGCGCCGTATTCGAAGCCGAACCCCGCGTGGCTCGGCTTCGTGCGTACCGGCAAGGCGCGCTCGGCGATTCGCCACTATCTGAAGACGATGCGCCTGAACGAGTCCGTGCAACTGGGCGAGCGGCTCGTCGACCAGAGCCTGAAGGTCTATGGTCTCTCGCTGGCCGATATCGAGCCGGAAGTGTGGGAGAAGCTCGTGCAGTGGACGGGTAACAAGAGCCGCCAGGAGATCTTCGCGGACATCGGCCTCGGCCGTCGCGTCGCCGCGGTGATGGCCAAGCGCATCGAGGTGCTGATGAGCGGCCGCGACGCGGACGACGATCTCCCGAAGTCCGAGCGGCATCCTGCGCATCACGCGCCGCCGGTCGTGATCACCGGCACCGAAGGGATGTCCGTGCAGTTGTCCGCCTGCTGCCGGCCGATTCCGGGCGACGCGATCATGGGTTACATCGGCATCGGTCTGGGTATGGCGATTCATACGACGGATTGCCGTGTCGCGCAGCGCATCCATCGCCGCGATCCGGGGCGCTGGATCGACGTCGAGTGGGCGCCGCAGCCGGGCCGCCTGTTCGATGTCGCGGTGAAGGCGCTCGTGAAGAACACGAAGGGCATCTTTGCGCGCGTCGCGGCGGACATCACGTCGGCCGACGCGAACATCGTCCATATCGCGATGGACGAGGATCTGACGCACGAATCGACGGTGCTGCGCTTCGTGATCCAGGTCAGCGACCGCGTGCATCTCGCGAACGTGATGCGGCGCGTGAGAACCAATCCGGACGTGATGCGGATCATGCGCGAGCGTTCGACCGACGACGGTGCGCACGCGCGCCATGACGGCGGCATGCGTATCGAGCGCGAGCGGCAGGATTACTGACGCCGACGCGCGGGGGCGGGCGAATTCGACGATCGACGATCGACGGACGGCGGCCTATGGCCGCCGTTTTCATTGGGGGCTGCCGAACGTGCGGCCGACGTTGCCGGCGCTTTGCCGAGGGTGCCCGGGCCGATGGCGCGAGCGAGGGAAGGCGAGCGCAAAAAGAAAAAGGGCTTTCCCGGAGGAAAGCCCTTTCAAGGTGGCGCGGCTGGCAGGATTCGAACCCACGACCCCTTGGTTCGTAGCCAAGTACTCTATCCAACTGAGCTACAGCCGCACGCAAAACGGTACTGCTTCAACTGTCGGGGCCTTCTGCGATGGGAAGGCCCCCAAAAAAAGTGGCGCGGCTGGCAGGATTCGAACCCACGACCCCTTGGTTCGTAGCCAAGTACTCTATCCAACTGAGCTACAGCCGCACGCAAAAACAAACTTCTACTGCTTCGAACTGAAAGGGCCTTCGGTTGGGAAGGCCCTCGAAAAAGTGGCGCGGCTGGCAGGATTCGAACCCACGACCCCTTGGTTCGTAGCCAAGTACTCTATCCAACTGAGCTACAGCCGCACGCAGAAGCGGAAGTATAGCAGAGTCGTATAAAAAGGGAAGCCTTATTCGCGAATAAGGCGGCATGGCCTCGGTCGGCCGCCCTTCGTGTACCCTTGGGGGATCGGTCATTCACGTTGAATCTGCATCATGAACAAGGCGTTTGTCAAAGAGTCGGACGGTGACGACGACGATCTCGACCAGGCTCAACCCGCGATTCCGGCGGGCGCGAAGAACTACATCACGCCGGCCGGCCACAAGCGGCTGCGCGACGAGCTGCTGAACCTCATCGACGTCGAGCGTCCCGAGGTCGTGCGGCTCGTATCGTGGGCCGCGTCGAACGGCGACCGGTCGGAAAACGGCGACTACATCTACGGCAAGCGGCGGCTTCGCGAGATCGACCGCCGGATCCGCTTCCTGACGAAGCGGCTCGACCTCGCGGAAGTCGTCGACGCGAGCCGGCAGGAGAATGTCGATCAGGTGTTCTTCGGCGCGACGGTCGATTATGAGACGCCGGACGGCGAGGATCACACGGTGACGATCGTCGGGATCGACGAGGTCGATCTCGACCGCGGCTGCGTCAGCTGGATTTCGCCGGTCGCACGCGCGCTGATCAAGGCGAGGATCGGCGATACCGTCACGCTGATGACGCCGGCCGGCCCGCAGCCGATCGATATCCTCGATGTGCGTTACCCGGCCGCGGACAGCCGGACGTGAACCGCATGGTCGGCGCTGCGCCGGGCCGTCCGGCCGTCCGCGAGACCTGCTTCCCTCCCCGAAAAAAAAGCGCCTCGCGAGGCGCTTTTTGTGCCGAAGCCGCTCCGGTCAGAAACGGTGACGCAGGCCGGCGGTCACCGCGATCTGCTTGTTGGTCGACGAAGCGCCGCCGAGACCATTGACATAGGCGCCGAGGCCCAGGCCGTCCGTGCTGACTCGCTGATACACGCCTTGTACATACACGTCGGTTCGCTTGGACAGCGCATAGTCGGTCTGCAGGTTGAATTGATTCCAGCCCGGATGGCGGCCGTCCAGGAAGCCTGCGGTGTACGTGTACGACCCGGCCAGCGACAAGGCCGGCGTGAGCGCGTAGCGTGCGTTGACTTCGTAGTTGTTGAAGCGGGCAAACGTGCCGTCGAGAGCCAGGCCGTTCGACACGCCCGACGCACCCGCAGAGATGCCGAGCGCCCGGTTCACGCGCGATTGCGTGAATACGAAGCCGGCGGTGGCCGGGCCGAACGTGTAGTTCAGGCCGCCGCCGAACACGCGCTGACGCTTGCCGACGAACGTGTTGTCGCCTGCCACCGCGCCGGCGCTGTTGGTCACCGCAGCCGACGTGAGCCCGGAGATGTCATTGTTCAACTGCAGGTAGCCGGCGCCGATATTGAAGCCGGCGTAGGAATACGACACGCCCGCGCTGTATGCGCGATTGTTCGAGAACTGGGTGCTGTTCGAGAAGCCGTACAACGCGCCGAACTTCAGGCCGCCGAAATTGACGCTCGTATATTTGACCGAATTATTGATCCGGAACGAATTGTTCAGGTTGTCGTTGTCGAACGGGTGGGCAAACTGGGTGCCGCCGAATTGCGTGCCGGTCAGCGACAGCGGCCCGATGTAGTCGACGACGCTATCGTATTGGCGACCGAGGGTGACGGAGCCGAACTGGTCTTGCGACAGGCCGACGAACGCCTGGCGGCCGAATTCGCGGCCGTTCTGGCCGAGCGTGCCGTTGGCGATGTTGAAGCCGTTTTCCAGTACGAAGATTGCTTTCAGGCCGCCGCCGAGATCTTCCGTGCCGCGCAGGCCCCAGCGGCTGCCATTGATCTGGCCGCTGCGTTCCGACCATGAGCTGTGCCCGCCCTGATTGTTCGTGTAGGTGATGCCTGCATCGATCAGGCCGTACAGCGTCACGCTGCTTTGAGCATGGGCTGCGGTAACGAACACGCCCGACAACGCGGTGACGATCAGGGTTTTTTTCATGGATATGTCTCCAAACACGATGATGTCGATCGAACCTGCGGCGGACTGGCCGTGTTTTGCTTGACGCTGTAGCCGGTCCGGCAGAACGGCGGTGCGCTTATCAGAAAGCCGTCTGCAGTGTACGGAGTGTGCGGAGTAGGGGTGTCTTACGCTTTAAGAAATAATGTATTTTGGAATCCGCAAAAATCAGAAAAACCGCGCAAACGGTTGCCCAGTAAGGGTTTGCGGCAGTGCAACGAAGGGAAGTGACGATCAGGACTGCCGAGCGAGCGTTGCGAGATTGCGACAGACGATCAGCAGCGGGCGGGAGTCGCGATAGCGCGATTATTGACACATCGGCAATAGAGGTTTGTGTGGGGCATGGATAATGAAAGGTAGTTCTCTCGCTATACTGCAATCTCTGCTTTCCGAAGCAGACTTTTTCGTTGACGGAAAAGATCTCCAAACCTTTGTCGGCGCGACTTCCCAGTCGCGCTTTTTTTTGTCCCGCTGCCCGGTGCGCTACGGCGTGTACGAGCGGCGCTTGCGTTTGCCCGCAGGCGCGGCGTCTTCTGCTTCGATCGGCGGCGGCGTGTAGGTCCAATCTTCCATCACGTAGTGACGGGCATCCAGAGGCGATGCGAGCAGGTTCTGCCAGTGATCGCCGTGCCACGTCGTATCGAATTCGGTGTCGCACGGCGCTTCGCGCGCGGACTCGGCCAAGGCGCGGGACTTGCGACGTACGCGCCCGAGCCGGCTCGCGAAGCGCATGATTCCGTCCAACCACATGACCCTCTCCTTCCTTTCGGCGTTGATTCAGGATCGCAACGTCCCCGGATTTCTGCAACCCGGAAAAAACCCGAGGATTTTACCGAATCGATTTGTCCCCGGTAGGAATTTCACGCCTCGCATTAATGATGATCCGGTCCCGGTAATATTGACAGGTTTTTGATGCGCATCAATTAATCAAAGGCGACGGTGTACCGATTCCAGTGGTATTAGCGCCTTTTCGAGAAAGCGATCGCTAAAAATTTTCTTGACGCACCCGGATTGTCCAATTTATAAAGTCAGCACTCCGTCCTCGGGCGGCATGCTGGTACGGGTGCTGGCGCGATGTTTCGGGATTTCGGGAAACGGCTATAAAAATAGCTTTTTTGATCTTATCGAGTGGGGAACGAAGACATGGATACCGGTATCGTGAAATGGTTTAACGATGCTAAAGGTTTTGGCTTTATTACGTCGGACAATGGTGGTGAAGATTTGTTTGCGCACTTTTCCGAAATCCGGATGGAAGGCTTCAAGACGCTGAAGGAAAACCAGCGTGTTTCGTTCGACGTCAAAGTCGGGCCGAAAGGCAAGCAGGCAGCGAATATCCAGGCGGTCTGACGCGCCTCGCATTGCCGATCACGTCCGGCCCCCGCATCGCGGGGGCTTTTTGTTTTCCGGGGACGGAACGAACCGGCCCGGGCTGGCCGCGAGTACGCATGCCGGTGCATACTCATGAAAGCATCGTTTCCTTGTCTTTTCATGTCCGATTCCCGTCCGTCCGATCCCGCCAGTGAGCAGCCGCTCGTCTTCGTCGACCTTGAAACCACCGGCGGCTCGTCCGCCGACCACCGGATCACCGAAATCGGCGTGGTCGAAATCGGGCCGCTCGGCGTGTCGACATGGACGAGCCTCGTCAATCCGGGGCAGGCGATTCCGCCGTTCATCCAGCAACTGACGGGCATCTCGGACGCGATGGTGCGCGATGCGCCGACGTTCGCGTCGCTCGCGCCGGCGCTGTTCGAGCGGCTCGACGGCAAGTTGTTCGTCGCGCACAACGCGAGCTTCGATCGCGGCTTCCTGCGCGCCGAATTCGAGCGTACCGGCCTGGCGTTCAATCCCGATGTGCTCTGTACGGTGCGGCTGTCGCGCGCGCTGTTTCCGCGCGAATCGCGGCACGGGCTCGATGCGTTGATCGAGCGGCATGGGCTCGTTCCGGCCGCGCGCCACCGGGCACTGGCCGATGCCGACCTGCTCTGGCAGTTCTGGCGCCAACTGCACGACATCGTGCCGCTCGAGCGGCTGCGCGACCAGATCGCGCGGACGACACGCCACTTCCGTTTGGGCGGCGACCTGACCGAGGCCTGGCTGGATACCGCGCCGGCAGGGTGTGGCGCGTATGCGCTCTTCGGCGAGCGTGACGAAGCGCTGTATGTCGGCCGCAGCGTGCGCGTACGGCAGCGGCTGCGCGCGCTGTTGACCGGCGAGCGCCGCTCGTCGAAGGAAATGCGGCTGGCGCAGCAGGTGCGCCGCGTCGAATGGCGCGAGACCGGCAACGAGCTGGGGGCGATGCTTGCCGAAGCGCAATGGATCGCCCGCTTGCGCCCGTCGTACAACCGGCGCCCGGCGGCCGACGCCGCTCGCGGGGGCGGTGCGCCCTGGCCGTTCGAGGGGGCTGTCGCGTTCGAGGCGAGCGGCGAGCGTCGCCTGTTTCATGTGATCGACGGCTGGTGCTATCTCGGTTCGGCGGAATCGCTCGATGCAGCCGCGCGGCTGGTGGCCGACGCGGCGGGTGGCGGGTTCGAACCCTTCACTCATCGCCTGCTGCAGACGCATCTCGCGCGCGGCCTGCAAGTGATTCCGCTCATGGCACTGACGCCGGCGCACTGAGCGCCACGGCGCGATCCGCGCCGGCCGCGTCAGCCGATCGCGCTGGCTCCGCCGGCGGCGCACACATGCGACAGCGCGGTATCGAGCGCCTGCGTTTGCGTGGAATCGTAGCGCGTGAGCGTCTTCCAGTTTGCGATGCTGCGCGCGAGCCGCGCCTGGCAGTCGGGCGCATCGCGCAGCGGGGCGACCTGCGCGAGACCGGCGAGCATTTTCTGCGTCAGCCGATCGAGTGCCGGGCGCGTGCTGGTCGCGAGATCCGGCGGCGTGCCTTCCGGCGGCCGCGTCGTGCGCCAGGTCGCGAACAGTGCGTTCTGCACGTCCTTGCTTGCGGTGATCTGATCCTCGAAGAACGTGCGGGCGAATGCGGGATCGACGCCGGCCTGGACGGCGCGTTTTTCGACTGCGGTGAGCAATGCCGCTTCGCGCGGCCCGTCCTCGATGGCCTTGTGATTCGCCCATTTCCATCGCGCGACCGGTTCGGCGAGCGCGAGGCGCTGCGACGCGAGCGCCACGACGTTGGTGAGGGCGGTGTCGTCGCCGTCTGCACGGGCGATGTGAGGAGACGAAAAGAGGGCGACGCCGAGCACGGCGACAGCGAGGCTGGCACGAATGGCTTGCTTCATCGGAACGATCGGGAGAGCCGGGCGGGCCGGACGTGGAAAACCAGAAGGATAGACGAAGACAGTCGCGCGGCGCAGCGTCGCGACAGGAGAATCAGCCGGCGAGCTGATCCGGCACCGTCAGGCTGTTGCGGCCCGGGTGCGAGGCGAATTGCGCGCGAAGCGCACGAATGAACCGCACGATAACGATGATCGACACGTGGCGGTTACAGAACCGAACTGACGTTCACTTCGGCGCGTACAGCTTGTGCTGCTCGTCGAAGAATGCCCGAACGTGCTCGGGCAATTCGGCGAGAAATTCCACGCCGACGGGTTCCGGATCCGGGCTCATCACTTGCTCGGGCGGGGGCATGCGAGTTGGTCTTTCGTCCATGATCGTTTCTCCAGCAGGTGCAATGATTATCAACCTCGCGCTCGGATTTATGCCAGCGGCGAATCGTTAGATTTTGTCTCTGTTGTATTAACGGCACATGCGCTCAGACGCGCGGTGCGATGCCCGGTATTGCACGCTGCACAATCGGCAACAATCGGACTGCTTGTTATACTTGCGCGCACTTTTTTCTGGACCGCGATGAGACGAACGACGCGATGGATCGGCCTCGTATGGCTGGCGCTGGTACTGAACGTACTGTCGCCCGTCGTCGGCTACGCGCGTCTCGCGTCGAGCGGCTCCGGCGGCGCGCTCACGCTCGAGTTGTGCAGTGCAGCGGGCGCCCGTCAGGTCGTGCTCGCGCAAGCGGGCGACGAGCGCGACACGTCGTCGTTCGACCATGCCGGCGTCCCGCATTGCGTGTACTGTCCCGGCTTCGCGGCGAACGTCGCGCTGGGTACGAGCCTGCCCGCGATGCCGGGCTTCGTGCGCACGTTCGCGTATTGGGTAGCCGCGCCGATCGTTGCCGATGTGCGCCGCAAGGGCATCCGTCTCGCGCAGCCGCGCGCCCCGCCTGAAAACGTTCCGGTCTGATTGATGTCGTCCGCGCGCCCCGGTGGCGCGCGAGCCGCCCGCGGCCTGGGTCCGCGCGTCGCGCCGTTCGTGCGCGGCTCGCGCGCTCGTGTCCGGCGGCGTCCGATCACGTTTTCAGGAACTCACTCATGTCGTCTACTCTTGCCGCGCGGCCGTCGCGCGGCCGGCTCGCGCTTGCATGCGCGGCCGCTTTCGCATGGCCGGCCGCTCACGCGGCTTCGATGGACGATGGACGCGCGGAAGCCGCCCGCAGCGGTGGCATCGGCCGTCCCGCCACCGCCGCACCGGCTGCCGCTGGCGTCGCTGCGTCGGCCGCACCGGCCGGCGATACGCTGACCGCCGTCAGCGTGACCGCGCAACGGCAACCGGTCGACCCGGATACGCCGGCCGTCGTCACGTCGATCACGCGCGAGCAGATCGATGCGCACACCAACGTCACCACCGAGGACGCGCTGAAGTACGCGCCGAACCTGATGGTTCGCAAGCGCTACATCGGCGACCGCAACAGCATATTCGCGGGCCGCGACTTCAACGAATTGCAGAGCGCGCGCGGGCTCGTCTATGCCGACGGCGTGCTGCTGTCGAACCTGCTCGGGTCGAGCTATGCGTATCCGCCGCGCTGGTCGCTGATTCCGCCCGACGACATCGCGCGCGTCGACGTGCTCTATGGCCCTTTTTCCGCGCTGTATCCGGGCAATGCGATCGGCTCGACCGTGCTGCTCACCACGCGCCGCCCGGAACGGCTCGAGGCGTCGCTGTCGACGCAGTTCTTTACGCAGCGCTACCACGACGGCTACGGGTTCGCGGACAGCTTCGGCGGCAATCATCAGACCGCGCGAATCGCGAACCGCGTCGGCCGGTTCTGGTTCGCGCTGTCGCTCGACCGGCTGGAGAACGACGGACAGCCGATGCAGTATGCGAGCCCCAATTCGGCCTACAACCCGAAACTGGGTGCCGCCGTGCCCGTGACGGGCGCCGCGACCGACATCGGACCCAACGGCAAGCCGCGGACGATCGTCGGCGCACAGACGATCGAGCGGACCGAGCAGCTCAACGAGACGGTCCGGATGGGCTATGCGTTCACCGATCATGTCGATGCGACGCTGACGCTCGGGCATTGGGAGAACCATTACCGGCAGCACGGCGAGACCTTCCTGCGCGATGCGGCCGGCCATCCGGTCTACGGCGGCAACGTGTCGATCGGCGGCCGGAACATGACCGTCGCGCCGAACGCCTTCGCGCCGCAGCGTGGCGACCAGGAGAACTGGCTGTATGCGCTCGGGCTGAACGGCCGGCTCGATTCCGGCTGGCGGCTGTCGGGCGTCGTGTCGGCGTACGACGTCTCGCGCGACGTGCTGCGCGCGGCCTCGACCGTGCAGGGCGGCGCGGGCACGCTGTTCCAGGGCGACGGCACCGGCTGGCGCACGCTCGACCTGAAGGCGGAGGCGCCCGAAGTGAGGGGGCATGCGTTCACGTTCGGCTATCACTACGACAACTACTTCCTGCGCAACGTCACGTACAACACGGCTGACTGGCTGGCCGGGCCGACCACGTCGCTCGCGAGCGTCTATCGCGGCGACACGCGCACGCAGGCGCTGTTCGGGCAGGACACGTGGCGTTTCGCGCCGGGCTGGTTGGCGACGCTCGGGCTGCGCTACGAGCGCTGGGATGCGTACGGCGGCGCGCTCGGCAACGCGAACGGCACGCTCGGCTATGCGGACCGCAGCGCGAATGCGCTGTCGCCGAAAGTCGCGCTGCAGTGGGATGCGACCGAGGTCTGGCGTTTCCGGCTGTCGTTCGCGACCGGCACGCGATTCCCGACGGTCGGCGAACTGTTCCAGGGCACGATTTCGAACAACGCGATCGTCAACAACAACCCGAACCTGCGGCCGGAAAAGGCGATCGACTGGGATTTCACCGCCGAGCGCGACGTGGGCGTCGGCGTCGTGCGTGCCAGCGTGTTCCAGAGCGACCTGCGCGATTCGATCTACAGCCAGACGACGGTGTCGGGCGCGACGACCGTCACGAACATCTCGAACGTCGACCGCGTACGCGTGCGCGGTGTCGAACTCGCGTTCAGCGGCGAGAACGTCGGGCTGCACGGGTTCAACGTCGATGCGAACGTATCGGCGAGCAACGCGCAGATTCTCGCCGATGCCGCGAACCCGGCCTACGTCGGTTCGCGTTTCCCGCGCATTCCGCGCATGCGCGCGAACCTGCTCGCGTCGTATCGCTTCGACGAGCACTGGCTCGCGAGCGTCGGCGTGCGCTATTCGGGACGCCAGTTCAACACGCTCGACAACAGCGACGTGAATCCGGACGTCTACGGCGGGACGAGTTCGTTCACGGTCGTCGATCTGAAGGCGCGCTACCGCTTCGATCGTCACTGGAGCGCGTCGGCCGGCATCGATAACCTGACGGACCGCCGCTACTACACGTTCCACCCGTATCCGGGCCGCACTTTCTATGGAGAACTGAAATGGTCGCTGTGAAATCGTCGCTGTGAAATCGTTCGCGGCAGACCGTGCGCCGTGGTTGGCGGCGCTGTCACCCGCCGACGCGCACGGTGGGCCGAGGCCGCCGATCCGGTCGCCGCGCATATGAGCATGCAGGCCGCGTCTGCGCAGGAGGCAGCCGCTCGCGACCGGCGCCGCGTTCGACGCGCGGTGCCCGCTTTGGGTCGCCTGGGTCGACGGTGCTCATGTCGTCGACCCACGCGACGATGCGGGCCGCACGCTGTCCGCGCCCGTCACCGTCTACACGGTGCCGGAGCGGATCTACACGCGCGCCGACAATCGCCCGAAGCGCGCGACGAGCCCGGACCGGCGTGCGGTATACGTATCGTGGTCGATGCCGCTCGATGCGGGATGAAGAGGGGATGCCGCGCACCGTATCGATCGGGCGCGAAGGTGTGCGCGAAGGGGATTGCTGGCGGCCGGCGTGCTCGATGGTTGGCGGCAGCAAACGCAACGCTGACGGAGCCGGCCGCGCGCCGGCCCGATGCGAAAACGCGCCCGAAGGCGCGTGGGGAGAGAAACGTCAGGCCGCTCGCCTGAATAGCCGGATCACGAACAGCAGGATCACCGCGCCGATGACCGCGACGATCACCGAGCCGATGAAGCCGCTGCCGATGCTGATGCCGAGCAGTCCGGCAAGCCAGCCGCCGATGACCGCGCCGACGATGCCGACGATGATGTCGACGATCAGCCCGAAGCCGCCGCCCTTCACGAGCAAGCCGGCAAGCCAGCCGGCGATCGCGCCGATGATGAGCCACATAATCAAGCCATGAGTCATGGTGGTCCTCTCCTTGGGGTTGAGTCGAAATGACCGCGCGTCGGCTGCCGCACGCCGAAAAACTGAAAGCGGCTGCGACCGCCGCGCCGCCCACGCAATGTAACGCGATAGACGGGTCAGGATCGTTAAGTAATGTTATGCACCCTTAAGCAGATTTGCCAAGGGGATTTGTCTGCGTAGGGCACGATTCGTGCGCCCACGCTTGGCGAAATGGATTTGTAAGGATTGGCCGCCGCTGGAGTCCGTCGGCTGCGTCGCAATCAGTCGCGCGACCGTCGCGCATCGCCGCTCGCCTCGATCGAAAGCAGTGCAAAACGGGCGAGGCGGCACGACTCGCCGCTTCGCCGATCCGGGGCATCGTGTGGCGCGGATCGGCGTAGGGCGCTCATATCCGATGTCCGTCATCGTTCGGTATCCTGAAGGACGGGATTCGGTCGTGGTGTGCGGTGGAGCGGGAGATCGACCGTGGCGGCCATGTCGTCGGTGCGTGCGTCGCGCCCGAGCCCGAGATGGACGGTGCCGTTGAGTGCGCCGTCGAGGTCGGCCAGTTGGCCATCGTCGCCATGGCCGCCGCGCAGACCGTGACGCTGCGCACCGCGAGGGGCGATGCGATCGCTGGTGGCCGTCGCGTGCGTGGAAACGTCGTGTCGATGCGTCAGCGAGGTTGTGTGGAGAACGGCTGACGCGACGATCGGCAACGAGCAAGGCTACGTGCGCGGTTGCCGAACGCGCATGTGATCGCGCGCGGCGTAAGCGGCGATCGGGCGGGGCGTCGTCGAACGACTTCAGGATTTCGGCGCCGGAAAAGAGAAAAGGTCTGACAAGCGATGCTTGTCAGACCTTTATGTCTTGGTGCCGGAGATAGGAGTCGAACCTACGACCTTCGCATTACGAATGCGCTGCTCTACCAACTGAGCTACACCGGCAGCATAGAAATGAAATTATATGGTGAAATCCGCGATCTTGGCAATAGGTTTTGCGAATTTTTTTCAGCTTGCTGCGGCTGCTTCGCGAAACCCTCGATCCGGCGGACTTTCCGCTTTCACTTCACTGCGACGCGACCCGTTAGGGCCACATCGCGAAGGCGCGATTGTACTGATGTCTCGCGCCTCCGTCCAGTGCTGCAGTGCAATTATTTTGCTTCGTCGTGATAGCCGGTCACGCGCTCGACTTCGTTCTTCGAGCCGAGGAACACGGGCACGCGCTGGTGCAGGCCGGTCGGCTGCACTTCCATGATGCGCTGCGTGCCGGTCGTCGCGGCGCCGCCCGCCTGTTCGACGATGAACGACATCGGGTTCGCTTCGTACATCAGGCGCAACTTGCCCGGACGATCGGGCGTGCGCTTGTCGGCCGGATACATGAAGATGCCGCCGCGATTCAGGATCCGGTGCACGTCGGCCACCATCGACGCGATCCAGCGCATGTTGAAGTTGTCGCCGCGCGGGCCGTCCTTGCCGGCGTTCAGTTCGTCGACGTAGCGCTTGACCGGGTCGTACCAGTGGCGGGCGTTCGACGCGTTGATCGCGTATTCGCGCGTATCGGCCGGGATCTGCATGTTGCTCTGCGTGAGCACCCACGAGCCGACTTCGCGATCGAGCGTGAAGCAGTTCACGCCGTTGCCGGTCGTCAGCACGAACACCGTCTGCGGGCCGTAGACGGCGTAGCCGGCCGCGACCTGCTGCGTGCCGGGCTGCAGGAACGATTCTTCGGTCGCCTGCTTGCCGTCCGGGCAGCGCAGCACCGAGAAGATCGTGCCGATCGACACGTTCACGTCGATGTTCGACGAGCCGTCGAGCGGATCGAACACGAGCAGGTATTCGCCGCGCGGGTAGTTCGCCGGGATCGGGAAGAACGTTTCCATTTCTTCCGACGCCATCGCGGCGAGGTTGCCGCCCCATTCGTTCGCGTCGAGCAGGATTTCGTTCGACAGGATGTCGAGCTTCTTCTGCACTTCGCCCTGGACGTTCTCGCTGCCGGCGGTGCCGAGCGCCTCGCCGAGCGCGCCCTTCGACACGTTGTAGCTGATCGCCTTGCACGCGCGGGCGACGACTTCGATCAGCAGGCGCAGGTCGGCGGGGAGGTTGTTGGTCTCACGTTGCTGTTCGATCAGGAACTTCGACAGCGTGGTGCGGCGGGCAATGGACATGACAGACTCCGAAAGGCCAAAGAATCCTTGAATGGCCGCAATTTTACCCGTCGCGCTTCCGATGCCGCCGGCTTTTTTCGTCCGGTTACATGGCCGGGCCGCCGAATCGGGCCGGGGTCGGGCGGCGATGACGGCGGGGCGCGCATCGCGACGCAGGGACGCCGCGCGGTCCGACCCCGCGCGTGCGTCTGCTTTCAGGACGGGCACGCGCAATAAAAAAGCCGGCGCCGCGTCGGGCGGCGCCGGCTCGATCGCGCGGACGCGACAGCGTCGATCGCCCGACTTACGCGAGCGCTTTCTCGACGATCTCGCGCACGTCACGCGATTTCGCGCCGGCGGCGACCTGTTCGAGCGCTTCGTGCATCCGGTCGCGCAGCGTCGGCGTGAAGCGGCGCCACAGTTCGAGCGAGCGCGCGAGGCGTGCCGCGACCTGCGGGTTGATCGCGTCGAGCGCGAGCACCTGTTCGGCCCAGAACGCGTAGCCCGAACCGTCCGCCGCGTGGAATTGCGCGGGGTTGGCCGCGCAGAAGCTGAAGATCAGCGAGCGCGCACGGTTCGGATTCTTCAGGTTGAACGCGGGGTGCGCGAGCAGCTTGCGCACCTTCGCGAGCGTCGGCTGCGCGGGCGTGCCGCGTTGCGCCGCCTGCATCGCGAACCACTTGTCGATCACGAGCGCCTCCTTCTCGAAGCGACGGTAGAAGTCGTCGAGCGCGTGCTCGGCCGGCCCGTTCGCGCCCGCGGCGGCCGCGGACAGCAGCGCGCCGAGCGCAGCCGCGCGATCGGTCATGTTGTTCGCCGCGTCGTACTGGGCCGTGGCGAGGCGCACGGCATCGGCCGGATCGTCGAGTTCGGCGAGATACGCGAGCGCGAGGTTCTTCAGCGCGCGGCGGCCCGAGGCTTCCGGCGTCGGCTCATAGGCGCCGGGCGTCTGGTGCCGTTCGTATGCGGCGAGCCAGTCGGCGCGCAGCGCGCTCGCGAGCTGGCGGCGCACGAACTGGCGCGCGCGATGCACGGCGGCCGGGTCGGCCTCGGCCATCTGGTCGGCGAGATAGGTCTCCGACGGCAGCGTGAGCGCGAGTTCGCGGAATGCCGGCGACAGGCTTTCATCGGTCAGCACGCGACGGAACGCGGCGACGAAATTCTCGCCGAGCGCGAGCGGCGCATCGGCGGCGGCACGTGCGGCGAGCGTCAGCAGCGCGCGTGTCGCGAGGCGCTGGCCGGCCTCCCAGCGGTTGAACGGATCGCTGTCGTGCGCGAGCAGGAACGCGAGATCGTCGTCGCTGTAGTCGTACTCGACGATCACCGGCGACGAGAAGTTGCGCAGCAGCGACGGCAGCGGCGCTTCCAGCACGTCGACGAACGTGAAGGTCTGCTCGGTATCGGTGAACTCGAGCACGCGCGTCGTGCCCGATGCGGCGGCTTCGCCGTCCAGACGCAGCGGCAGGTCGCGGCCGTCGCGGCCGATCAGGCCGATCGCGAACGGGATCAGCAGCGGCCCCTGCTGCGTTTCGCGCGCGGCCGGAGACGCGTCGCCGTAGCCTTGCGCGAGGGTGATCGTATAGCGGCGCGCGGCCGCGTCGTACGCAGTGCGCACCGACACGCGCGGCGTGCCGGCCTGGCTGTACCAGCGCTCGAATTGCGCGAGGTCGCGCCCGTTCGCGTCGGCCATCGCGTGACGGAAGTCGTCGCAGGTCACCGCATGGCCGTCGTGGCGCTTGAAGTAGAGATCCATCCCCTTGCGGAAGCCGTCGCGGCCGAACAGCGTCTGGTACATCCGCACGACTTCCGAGCCTTTCTCGTAGACCGTCATCGTGTAGAAGTTGTTGATCTCGACGTAGCTCTCCGGGCGCACCGGGTGCGCCATCGGGCCGGCATCCTCGGCGAACTGGAGTTGGCGCAGCACGCGCACGTCCTCGATGCGCTTCACCGCGCGGGCCGCCGATTCGACGTCGTCGCCCGCGGCCATGTCGGCCGAGAATTCCTGGTCGCGGAACACCGTCAGGCCTTCCTTCAGGCTCAACTGGAACCAGTCGCGGCAGGTCACGCGGTTGCCGGTCCAGTTGTGGAAGTACTCGTGGCCGACCACCGACTCGATGTTCGCGAAATCGGTGTCGGTCGCGGTCTCGGGGTTCGCCAGCACGTACTTCGTGTTGAAGATGTTGAGCCCCTTGTTTTCCATCGCGCCCATGTTGAAATCGCCGACCGCGACGATCATGAAGCGGTCGAGATCGAGCTCGAGACCGAAGCGCTTTTCGTCCCAGCGGATCGAGTGGATCAGCGAATCCATCGCGTGGCGCGTCTTGTCGAGATCGGCCGGTTCGACCCACACCTGCAGCAGCTTTTCCTTGCCGGAGCCGGTCGTGATCGTTTCCTCGATCGCGACGAGCTTGCCCGCGACCAGCGCGAACAGGTAGCTCGGCTTGCGGAACGGGTCTTCCCATTTCGCGAAGTGGCGGCCGTCGGGCAGGTCGCCCGAATCGACGAGGTTGCCGTTCGACAGCAGCACCGGGTACGCGGCCTTGTCGGCACGCAGCGTGACGGTGTACGACGCCATCACGTCGGGGCGGTCGAGGAAGTAGGTGATGCGGCGAAAGCCTTCGGCTTCGCACTGCGTGAAGAAGTTGCCGCTCGACACGTAGAGGCCCGACAGCGTCGTATTCTGATCGGGAGCGCACGCGCTTTCGAGCGTCAGCTCGAACGCCTCGGGCACGTTCTCGACCGTCAGGCCGTGTTCGTGCGCGCGCACCGCGCCGTGCGGCGCGCCATTCAGCCGCGCGCCGAGGAATTCGAGCGCCTCGCCCATCAGTTCCAGGTGGGGCGCGGGCGCGGCGTCCGGATTGCGGCGCACGCGCATCGTATTCCTGACGATCGTGCGGGCCGGCGCGAGATCGAATTCGAGTGCAACGGCATCGATGAGGAAGGCCGGCGGCGTGTAGTCGGCGCGGCGGATCACGGTGGAGGAGGCGTTGTCGGACATGGTCGTCGAGATCGGTGGAGTGGGGATCGGGCCCGCGGCGCGGGCCGGGCGAACCGGGCCATTGTACAAAGGCTTGCCGCCGCGTGCCGCTGCGAACTTTTTACCGCTTCCGGGAGTCCGCGTATTATCGGCATCCCGTGCGCTTCGCGCGGTGCGACGAGCGGGTGACGGATCGACGAGGATCGACATGAAACGCGAATGGATACAACGCGGTGCGGGCTGGGTTGCGGTGCTGTGCGTGGCGCTGCTGGCGGGCTGCACGAGCTACGTGACGACGCAGGTCACGGCCTTCTCCGACTGGAGCGGCAGCGACGCGACACGCACTTACGCCTTCACGCGCACCGACGCGCAGAAGCACAGCATCGAGCAGTCGACCTACGAGCCGATCGTCGCGAACGAATTGTCTGTGTACGCGTTCCGCCAGGTGCCGGCCGCGCAGGCGCGCTATCTGGTCGGCCTGACGTACGGCGTCGGCAGCGATCTGGTGACGGTGCCGCAGCCGGTCTACTACGACCCGTGGTTCATGGGGCCGGGGCCGTACTGGCGGGGCGGGCCGTGGGGCCCGTGGGGGCCATGGGGCGGGATGCCGGCCGGCTATGTCGCGCAGACCTACCAGGTGTTCGATTACACGCTCGGCATCCGGATCACCGAGCGCGCGACCGGCAAGGAGGTCTACAACGTGACCGCGCGCACCACCGGCGACAACGGCGCGCTGCTGTACGCGATGCCGTTCCTCGCGCGCAGCGCGCTCGCCGATTTCCCGTTGTCGAACGGCGCGATCCGCACCGTGCGGCTGCCGGTCGACAAGCGCGGCGGGCCGGCCGCGCCGGCCGCCAACGAGCGCGCGGTGCCGGCGGCCCCGGCGTCGGGCGCGGCGGTCGCGAAGTAACGCGATCGCGGTACGGGCGCGGCCGCGCGGCCGCGCCGCTCGCTCGCCTGCATCGAGCGGGCGTCAAACCTGCGTCAAACCCCGATACCCAGCAGCGCCAGCACGCCGAGCACGACGAACAGCACGGCCGCGATGCCGTGCACGAGCTTCGTCGGCAGACGGTGCGCGAAGCGGTCGCCGAGCAGGATCGCCGGCACGTTCGCGAGCATCATTCCGAACGTCGTGCCGGCCACGACGCCGATGTAATCCTGGAAGCGCGCCGCCAGCGCAACGGTCGCGATCTGCGTCTTGTCGCCCATTTCGGCGAGGAAGAACGCGACGAGCGTCGCGCCGAACACGCCGAGCCGCGAGCGGGTCGCATTGGCTTCGTCCTCGTCTAGCTTGTCCGGCACGAGAATCCACAGCCCCATTGCGATGAACGAGAACGCGAGCGCCCAACGCATGATCGACGGCGTGACAAGTACGCCCAGCCATTCGCCGAGCGCACCGGCGAACCCGTGATTCACGAGCGTCGCGACGAGCACGCCGAGAATGATCGGCATCGGCTTGCGATAGCGCGCAGCCAGGACGAGGGAAAGCAGTTGGGTCTTGTCGCCGATTTCAGCGAGGGCGACGGCGCCGGTGGAGATCAGGAAGGCTTGAGACACGAATGGGGTTCCACGGGCCGTTGTTGTGCGTGCGAGCGACGATCCACCGCGCGCCGGGCCCTGATGCGGCGCGCTGTGAACCATCGGTCTCGCCAGGCCAACGTGGCTGCGCCCGCCATGGCCGAACGGCCAAGTCTGTTGACGGACGCCTCCGTCACGATGCGCGCCGGTGGCGCGGGACATCGAGCGGAGCGGCTACTCCCCAATGAGCGGCGAATTCTAGCACGGCGCATTGCACGCGGGAAAGCGGTCCGGCCGCCATGCATTCGATCGCCGGCATGCACGGCGGCGAAGCTGCCGCGCTGCCGGAACGGCGTGCCCGCCGGGCGTTACGCGGCGGTGGGGCGGCGAGCGGCGCCGCGCTCGTGCACGAGTTCGCCGGCCGCATAGGTGCGGTACACCGCGCGGTCGTCGCCGAGCAGCGCGAACGCGAACAGCAGTTCCTCGAGCGAATCCGCGCGCTTCGTGCGGCGCGCGAGCAGCGGCGTCGCCTGCGGGTCGAGCACGACGAAATCGGCTTCGGTGCGCGGCTGGAGCGTGCCGACCGTGTCCGTGAGGTCGAGCGCCTGCGCGGCGCCGGCCGTCGCGAGCCAGAACATCCGCGTGGCGGTCAGATGATGGCCCGACAGCCGCGCGACCTTGTGCGCCTCGTTCATCGTCTGCAGCATCGAGAACGACGTGCCGCCGCCGACGTCGGTCGCGAGCGTGACGGGCACGTCGTATTCGCCGGCCTTGTCGAAATCGAACAGCCCGCTGCCGAGGAAGAAATTCGACGTCGGGCAGTGCGCGACGACGGTGCGCGTCTCGGCCATCCGGCGGCGATCCTCGTCGTCGAGGTGGATGCAGTGGCCGTACACCGCGCGCGGACGCAGCAGCCCGTAGCGGTCGTAGATGTCGAGATAGCTGCGGTGGCCGGGGAACAGCTCGGCCACCCATTTCACCTCGTCGACGTTTTCCGCGACGTGGCTTTGCACGAACACGTCCGGATGGCGGCGCGCGAGTTCGCTGCACGCCTCGAGCTGCGCCTCGGTCGACGTCGGCGCGAAGCGCGGCGTGAGCGCGTACATCTGGCGCCCCTTGCCGTGCCAGCGGTCGATCAGCTCGGCGCTGTCGTCATAGCCCGATTGCGCGGTGTCGCGCAGGAATTCGGGGCAGTTGCGGTCCATCAGCACCTTGCCCGCGATCATCCGCAGGTCGCGTGCGTCGCTCGCCGCGAACAGCGCATCGGCCGACTGCTTGTGCACCGTGCAGTAGACGAGCGCGCTCGTCGTGCCGCACGCGAGCAGTTCGTCGACGAAGAACTCGGCGACTTCGCGCGCATGCTCGGGGTCGCCGAACTGGCGCTCGGTCGGGAACGTGTACTTGTCGAGCCACGGCAACAGGCCCGGGGCCGGCGACGCGATCATGTCCGTCTGCGGATAGTGGATGTGCGTGTCGATGAAGCCGGGCACGATCAGCTTGTCGCGCAGGTCGTGGACCACCGCGTCGCGCGCAAGCGTCGCGGCGAGCCGTGCATACGGGCCGGCCGCGACGACCTTGCCGGCGTCGACGATCAGGAGTCCGTCGGTCTCGTAGTTCGCGGCCTGGCTCGATTGCGCCGGGTCGCCGTTGAAGGTCAGCAGTTGGGAACGGAAAGCGGTTTGCGTCATGACGAAAGGTCCTGCATCAAGGTAAGGCGAACGGAAGAAGGCGATCGACGCCGCATGGCGGCGGGACGGTGCTTCGCGAGCGGCGGCGGCACGCGACGTGCGGCACGGCCGGGGCAACGGCGCGGGTGAACGTGGCGGCCGGAGCCGCCAACGAGTGGTTGCCCGCGCACCTCGCGGCCGTTGCGTCCGCAACCGGTGCGCCCGCATCCGGTACGACGGCGAACGGCACGGCAAGCCGCGACGGCCGGTGCAAGCAGGCGACGACGCGCTGCACGGTCGCTCCGCCTGCACGCAGCCGGCCGGCCCGGCGCCAGGCCGAACCGGCGATCGCGAAGCGAATGTCGTTGCCGTGTTTCATCCGTCTAGCGTTCCTCGATGCGGGTCGTCACGCGGCCTTCCAGTAAGCGTCGAGGCGCGCGTACAGTGCGTCGCGCTGCGCCGGCTCGATGAACGACGCCTCGAAGCCGTTGCGGATCACCGCATGGACTTCGGCGTCCGTGAGTTGCAGCCCTTCGGCCGTCGCGAAGTAGTTTTCGTTGACGTAGCCGCCGAAATAGGCCGGATCGTCGGAATTGATCGTCACCGCCACGCCACGGTCGAGCAGGGCCTTCAGCGTATGCTTCGCCATGTCGTCGAACACGCACAGCTTCAGGTTCGACAGCGGGCAGACGGTGAGCGCCGTGCGCGTCTTCGCGAGGCGTTCGACGAGCGCCGCATCCTCGATGCTGCGCACGCCGTGGTCGATCCGGTCGACCTTCAGCACGTCGAGTGCTTCGTAGATATACGCGGGCGGACCTTCCTCGCCGGCGTGCGCGACGAGCTTCAGCCCGAGCGCGCGCGCCTTCTCGAACACGCGTGCGAACTTCGTCGGCGGATGGCCGAGCTCCGACGAATCGAGGCCCACGCCGATCAGGCGATGACGATAGCGTTCGAACAGCGGCAATGCGGATTCGAACGTCGCGAGCGCATCTTCTTCGGACAGGTGGCGCAGGAAGCACAGGATCAGTTTGCTCGACAGCCCGCGTCGTTCGGCATCGGCGAGTGCGCGCTCGATGCCCGCGACGACCGTCTCGATCGGCACGCCACGCTCGGTGTGCGTCTGCGGGTCGAAGAACAGTTCGGTATGGACGACGTTGTCGGCGAGCGCGCGTTCGCAGTACGCGGCCGTCATGTCGTAGAAATCCTGCTCGGTGAGCAGCACGCTCGCGCCGGCGTAGTAGATGTCGAGGAACGATTGCAGGTCGGTGAACGCGTACGCGGCGCGCAGCGCATCGATCGAATCGTACGCGAGCTTCACGCCGTTGCGCTGCGCGAGCGCGAAGATCAGCTCGGGCTCGAGCGAACCTTCGATATGGATATGCAGTTCCGCTTTCGGTGCGCGGGCAATCTTGTCCTTGAATGTCGGGGTCATGGCGTCGTTCTTGGTCGGTCAGTAGGATGGGGAAGCCTGCGCGGACGCATTCGCCTCGACGGCCTGCAGCAACTGCGCGGCCACCGAGATCGCGATCACTTCGGGCGCCTTGTCGACGATGCCTTCGACGCCGATCGGGCAGCGCATCCGCGCGAGCTGGGCCGGGTCGATGCCGATCGCGGCGAGGCGATGATCGAACTGCGCGCGTTTCGTGTGCGAGCCGGTCATCCCGAAGTATGCATAGTCGCCGCGTCGCAGGATGCGCTCGGCCAGCGCGAAATCGAGTGCGTGGTCGTGCGTCATCACGACGAAGTAGGACTGCGGCGGCGCTGCATCGACCGCGTCCGCCGGGGAAGCGGCCGCGTCGATCGCGAGGTTGCCGATGCCGGCGAGCGCGTCGGCCGGCGGGAATACCGCATCGGGCCGGTCGATCCAGCGCACGTGGCACGGCAGCGTCGCCAGCACCTTCACGAGCGCGGTGCCGATGTGCCCGGCGCCGAACAGCATGACGGGGAACGCGTACGGGGCGATCGTTTCGGTCATCAGCGATACGCCGCCGGTTTCCCACAGCAGGCAGTCGGCGCGCGCGGCTTCCGATTCGGGCTCGCTCAACAGCGGCGCGCCCGGCGAGGGGCCGAATGATACGCTACGGACGGTCGCGGCGCCGGCCGCGACGCGCTTCGCGAGCGACATGATCCAGCCGAGATCGCCGACGTCGAGCCGCTCGAATGCGAGCACCACGGCGCCGCCGCAGCACTGCCCGAGGCTCGGGCCGAGCGCGAGCCGCTCGAGCCGGCGTGCGTGCGGCACGTGCGCGCCGTCCTTCAGCAGGTGCCGCGCGATCTCGATCGCCTTCCATTCCAGATGACCGCCGCCGATCGTATGGCGTGCCGTGTCGCGCGTGACGAGCATCTTGGTGCCGGCCTCGCGCGGCGCGGAGCCGTCGGTGTGCGCGACCGTCACGAGCACGGCCGCTTCGCCGTGCGCGAGCAGTTGCTGCAGATCGCCGAGCCAGGCTTCCATCAGCACGCTCCGTTCGGGACGACGCGGCACGACACGCGGCGCGGGCTGGCGGGCGCGGCGGCAACGAGGACGGACGTGAGCGGGGCAGCCCGGCTGCACGGCCGATGCGGTGCGGCGGCCGGGGACCGACGGCGTGCGCGAACGGCGCCGCCGGACGCGCGGACGCCATGAGGGTGACGGATGCGGATGGTTTGCGTTGTCATGATGAATCCAGTCGACATTGCGGATCGGGCGCGCGTTACGCAGGCAGCGGTGAGACCGCCTGGCCTCGCGCACGTAGATCGCCATCCAGTCCCGAAGATAGCACCGCCACGCGGCGGGAACATGGGCGGGCGGTGATCCGGGCTATCAGGCGGCGACCATGTCGATCATAGGCCCGCTGCGCGGGATCGGGGCGCCGAGGCATGCACATCGGGCCGAAACGCCCGTGTGACGGGCGCGAGCGCGGCGATTGCGCGACGCACGCCGGCTCGGCGATCCGGGCGGCGGCGGGGTAGGTGTTTACGCGCGACGACCGGGCGAGGCCGGCGCAGGCGCCCGCCGCGACCGGGTGGCGACTCGCCGGCGCCGCACGACCCATTCATTCGGCCGGGCCGCGCAGGCCGTGGACCGGCAAAACGGCCGGCCGGTCAGCTCGCGAGCTTGCGGCGATGGCGCCAGAGGCTCGCGACGACCGCGATCAGGATCACGGCGAAGCCGATCAGCGCCCAGCCGGGCAGCAGGATGCCGAAGATCGGCGGGTAGACGGTCTCGCACAGCCCGGCGACCTTGAACATGCCGGGGAACCACTGCGCGGGCGGCAGGCTGTCGACGATCGGCTGCAGCGTGTCGAAGCCGCAGCTGAAGCCCGGATTCATCTGGATCGACAGGTGTCGCGCGGCCGTGGCGACGCCGCCGGCCGCGGCGATCGCGATCAGCAGTTCGAGCACCCAGATGCCGCGCCAGTTGCGGATCCCCGCGGCCAGGAACGCGAAGATCCCGATCGCGCAGAAGAAGTAGCGCTGGATGATGCACAGCGGGCACGGGTCTTCGTTCTTCACGTACTGCAGGTACAGCGCGCCGGCCAGCAGGGCGATGCACACCCATCCGAGCAGCATCAGCAGGCGGCGTTCGCGGCGTAGTGCAAGCGTGTAGTCGTTCATGTCGGCGGGGTTCCTCGTCGGTCGGTCCGGAAAACAATCGCGCGATTTTAGCGCGAACGGTCTGGCACGAAACTGACGGCGCGCGTGCGGCACCCTGCCGCACCGCGCGCGGGCCGCCGGCGAACGGCTGGCCACCGGCTGGCGCGGTCAGCGGATCGTGTTCAGCACGGCTTCGACCGACTGGCCGATCGCGAGCAGCGCATCGTCGCGATGCGGCGCCGCCGCGAGCATCAGGCCGACCGGCGCGGCATCGCGCGGATGGCACGGCAGCGACAGCCCGCATGCATCGAGGAAGTTGAATGCGCTGGGGTTGCGCAGGATCAGCGCGTTGGTACGCGTGAACGCGTCGTCGTCCGTTTCGAGTTCGGCGATGCGCGGCGGCACGACCGGCACCGTCGGCGCGACGAGCGCATCGAAGCGCGACCAGACCGTGTGCGCGGCCTCGTCGAGCATCGCGGCGCGTGCGGCGAGCAGGTCCAGATAGTCGGCGGCCGTCGCGGGCTCGCCCTTCAGGATCCGCGTCAGCACGCGTGGGTCGTACCGGTCGCGATGGGTGGCGAGCAGCGGGCGATGCCATGCGTACGCTTCGATCGGCGAGAAGCCGAAACGGTTGATCTCCGGCAACCGGTCGAGCGCGGGGAAGCGCACTTCGGTGACGATCGCGCCGGCGGCTTCGAGATGCTTGAGCGCGGTGTCGAGCGCGGCCGCGACGTCGGCATCGACGCCGTCCGTCACGTAGTTCGTCAGCACGCCGAGCCGCACGCCCTCGAGCGGCCGGGCAGCCGGCAAGTGCGGCTCGAGCCCCGCGAGCATCCGGTCGACGAGCGCGCAGCACGCGACCGTCAGGCCGATCGGGCCGAACGAGTCGAGCGTCGTCGACAGCGGCACGCCGCCTTGCGTCGGAATCCGGCTCGCGGTCGGCTTGAAGCCCGTCAGCCCGCACAGCGCGGCCGGAATGCGGATCGAGCCGCCGGTGTCGGTGCCGAGCGCGACCGCAGCCATCCCGTCGGCGACCGATGCGGCCGCACCCGACGACGAGCCGCCCGAAATCCGTGCATCGCCCGGCACGTCGCGATGATACGGCGAGCGCGGGGTGCCGAAGTGCGGATTCAGCCCGAGCCCCGAGAACGCGAACTCGCTCATGTTGGTGCGGCCGACCAGCACCGCGCCCGCACGCTTGAGCCGCGCGACGGCGACCGCATCGGTGCGCGCGGCCGGCGCGCCGTCGAGTACGCGCGAACCCGCGCGCGTGACCTGGCCCGCGACGTCGAACAGGTCCTTGACCGACACGGGAATGCCCGCGAGCGGCGACAGCACGGTGCCCGCGGCGCGCAGCCGGTCGTGTGCGTCGGCGGCCGCGCGGGCGTTGTCCGCATCGACTTCGGTGAAGACGACGGCGCCCTGGCCCGACGGATCGGCGATCCGGTCGAGTGCGGTGTCGACGAGCGCGCGGCTCGTGGTCCGGCCGGCGGCGAGATCGGCGGCGAGCTGGGCGAGCGGGGGGAAGGGCGTGAAAGTGGTCATGGCGGCTCAGGGGCGAAGATGTTGAAGAAGCGTGGAGCGAAACGAATCGATATGGCGTTCGACGGCTGCGCGCGCGCCGGCGGCGTCGCGTGCGGACAGCCGATCGAACAGCGCGCGGTGCTCGTGCTGGACGTCTGCGAGATGGTGCGGTTCGGACAGCGTGACGAACCAGAAGCGCAGCGAACGATCGTGCAGTGCGCGCAGGATGTCGGCGAGCACCGCGTTGCGCGCGGCCGCGGCGATCGTCTGATGAAACGCGCGGTCGAGCGCCATCATGCCCTCGACGTCGTGCGTGTCGACGCAGGCCTGCCCGTCGTCGAGCAGCGCGGCCAGGCGCGCGAGATCGTCGGGCGTCGCATGGCGCGCGGCGAGTTCGGCGCAGTGCGCTTCGTTGATGCGCCGCACGTCGATCACCGCGACGATGTCGTCGAGCGACAGCGGCTGCACCATCAAGCCCTTGCGCGGCATCACGGACAGCAACCCTTCGAGCACGAGCCGATGCACGGCCTGGTGCACCGGTGTGCGGCCGATCCCCGTGCGGGCGACGAGATCGGCTTCGTTGAGCGCGGCGCCCGGCTTCAGGCGCATCGTGATGATGTCCCGCTGAATCAGCGCGTACGCGCGCTCGGCGAGGCTGGCCGGCGACGCGGCGGCGCGGTCGCGGGCGACGTCGGTGAGGGTGCTCACACGGGGTGCGGCGCAAGGGCCGGAAGGGGCGCGATCATGGCGCGGATGGCTCGGAAAGGATGAACGATCTCTGGATATTATTGTGATATATCAGCGATGTCCAGCATGGTCGATACGAGGCGGGCGCGTGACCGAGCCGCTCTCCGGTACGACTGGCCAACGACTTGCAACAATATCGACAGGATGTTGCCGGTTTGCCGCGCGATCGTGCACTGAAGCATAATGAATCCTCGTCTATCCCTACGCGCGAGCGACGCATCAGACCATCGTCATGAGCGAAAACACGCCTTCTCCGGCCGGTCTGCCCGGCACCTCTTCCGCTTCTTCCGATTCCCCCCGTCCCGATCCGGCGAAAACGCCCGCTGCGCCGGCCACGCAGGCCGCCGCGGAGAACGTCGCCGACGACGGTGCGTCGCCCGTCACGGCCGCATCCGAGCCGGGTGCGCCCGGCGCGGCGGGCGCCGTCGGTGATGGCGCCGCCTCGGCCGCGCCGCCGAAGCCCGGCTCGCCGCCGCCCGGCTTCGGCGCGCCGCCCGATTTCGACACGCCCCGGCCACCGCCCGCGAACGCGCAGAATGCGCCGCCGGCCTACCTGAAGCAGAGCGACACGCCGTGGTCGGTGTTCGGCCGGATCGTCGCGGCCCGCGCGCGACGGCTGTTCGACCGTGCCGGCCAGCGCATCACGCAGCGCACGCTGCGCATCGGCGTGTCGGCGCGGATCTTCCATCCGGAGCCGGGCGCGAAGGGGTTGCGCGGCAAGACGTTGCAGTATCTCGAGGAGTCGATCGCCCACTGGGTGATGTCGCGCGACGTGCTCGTGTTCATGATTCCGACGGTCGGCCATCAAGGCATGATCCATCCGAGCAACATCCGCCTGCGCGATTACGCGAAGCATCTCGACGGCCTGCTGCTGCAAGGCGGCGCCGACGTGTCGCCGCAGACCTACGCGGCGTCGGATGCGCGCCCCGAATGGCCGGGCGATCGCGTGCGCGACATGTACGAGCTCGAACTGCTGCACGAATTCGTCGAGTCCGGCAAACCCGTGCTCGGCGTGTGTCGCGGCTGCCAGCTGATCAACGTCGCGTTCGGCGGCTCGCTGTACCAGGACATCGCCACCGACGTGCCGACCGCGAACGCGCACGTGAGCGAGCATTACGACCAGCATCGCCACGCGATCCGCTTCCCCGACTCGTCGACGCTCGCGAGCATGTTCCCGGGGCGCAGCGAAGCGATCGTCAACTCGATACACCACCAGGCGATCCGCGATCTCGGCCGCGATCTGAACATCGAGGCCGTGTCGGCCGGCGACGGGATCATCGAAGGCATTCGCCATCGGCGTTCGCCGTTCGTCGTCGGCGTGCAGTGGCATCCGGAGTTTCATCGCGCGGGCGGCTCGGAACTGCTCGACTGCACGCCGCTGCTCGATGCGTTCCTGCGCGCGGCGCGCGAAACGCGTCTGTAGTACGCGGCATTTTTCGCGTCGCACGACGGCCGGCCGCATTCCGATAAATTCGAGATGCGGCCGTTTCGTTTTGAACGATAATCGCGAGTTCCGATTCGTTCGCCGGAGTCTGACGTTGGCTTTCCGAAACTTCTTCCCTGCACGATGCGCGACGTGGATCGTCGCGCTGGTTGCCTGCGCACAAGCGGGCACGGCCTGGTCCGCCGATGCGACCGCACCTGCCGCCGGTACGCGTCCGGCGGTCACGAGCCTGAGCGGCGGCGCGCAGCCGGCGGCATCGGCCGCGACGGACGCCGCCGCGCAAGGCAACGTCGCCGAGCTGACGCAACTGCTGCACGACGGCCGGATCGTCGAGATGCGCACGACGTACAACGGCAGCTACGGCGCGAGCCTGATGTTCGATCCGCGGGAGATGACGTACTACGTCGCGCTGTTCCAGGACAAGAACCTGTGGCGCGTGATCCGTTCGCAGGAAAAGAACCGCGCGGAGATGGTGTACGCGAACTTCGTCCAGCAGACGGCGCAGCTTGCCGATATCGAGATCCGCCGGACCGAGCTGCAGGCGCAGAAGGCATTTCTCGAACGCGTGATCGCGCTGCAGGCGAATCGTGCGCAGCAGTTGCAGGCCGACTTGAGCATCGCGCGCAGCCAGCAGGCCGAAGTCGCGCAGCGGCAGAAGTCGGCGCAGGAGCAGGCACAGGCGCTGCAGGTCGAGAAGCGGGCTGCGCAGTTGCAGTTGCGCGATCTGCAGGAGCAGGTGCGGCAACTCGAGAAGCAGACCGAGACGGGGCTGCCCGCGCACAAGTAACGATTCGTCGAACGGACGGAGCGAGACGAGCAAAAACCCGGCGAAGCGATCTTCGCCGGGTTTTTTATTGCGCGGGCGTCAGTGAGCGAACGCGTCCGGCGCGTCGGTCACGCGACGGTGCGATAGTTGCGACGTCCAGTCGAAACCGGCCGCGGGCGGCGGCGCCGGGCGCGCGGGCTGGGTGGCGCGCAGCGCGTTCGCCATGGCAATCAACGTGGCCGGATCGTCGAGCGAGTCGCGGGTATCGCGCGTGTCTGCCAGACGCGGCGGGGGAGCGAGTCGATCGGGTGTGCCGGTGGGGCGCGCGCTGCGCTGGGCCGACGGATGTGCGGCCAGCCGCGGCACGACCGGTGTGCGGGGCGGTGCTTTCGTTGCGCGCGGGCTGGTTGCCCGACGTGGCGAGGCAGGGTGGACCTGCCGCGCGTCGGCCGCCGCTTGCGGGTGAAGCGACGCCGGGCGAACTGCGATGCGATGCGTGGCTGGCAGCGGTCCGATCGTGTTCGCGACAGGCGTCGCCACGTTGCGCTGCGGTATGACGTGCGTCGACGTACCAGGTCGTGCCGTAGCGGCGTGAATCGTGCCGGTCGATGTTGCGACGACATCGGCCGAACTGCCGGCTGCTTGCGTCGCGTATGCAGGACCGAACCCCGCAGGCGGGTCGTACGCGCCGATCAGCCCGCCGATGATGCCGAGTGCGCCGATGCTCCAGCAGACGGCGTAGATCGCGCGCCGGTCGTGAGGGCGGCGCACGCGACGGGTGGCTGCCGTAGCCGGCGTGACGGCCACCCCGACCGAAGCCGGCAGCGATACCACCGCAGGCAGCGGTTGCCATCGGCACGCGTGGTGTGGCCGGTCGACATCGATGCAGGACGTCGTCAGTGTCGCGAGGCAGGTCCTGCCGGGCCGTGTGTCGGGCGCACCGGGGAGTCGCCATTCGCGGCCGAACGGCGGGACGTGATCGAGCGGGGTGGCGCGCGGGCGGGCGAGCGCGCCTTCGACCGGGACGAGAGGCAATGGGGTCATGAAAAGAGTACGCCGTGCGATACGGGCGACCGTGCCGGCGCGGCGCGGAAATGTCGTAGCAAATCCTGCATTGTGGTCGGCAGGCGAATGCCGGTCGATCAGATCAATCTGATTCTCGTACCCGTTTCGGGGCGACGTGTACGAGACGGATACCGCGACGGTCATGACAGGGCGCCACAAGGCAAATGTCGGGCTGACGTGGCATGATTCGCGAATCATGCCGGCGGCGCACCGTTACGCGCCGCCGGCGGGCAGCGATGCCCGTGCGCACCGGCTCGGCCCGGCGCGTCGTGCATCGTCGGATTCATGCGGTGCGGTATGCGCCGTCCGAGCTGAGCGAGAAAACATGTCCACTGCGTCCCCTGCCATCGCGCAGGAATCGAAAGTCCGCACCGTCTTCCGGGTCGTCAGCGGCAACTTCCTGGAAATGTACGACTTCATGGTCTACGGGTATTACGCGTCGGCCATCGCGAAAACGTACTTTCCGAGCGGCAACGCCTTCGCATCGCTGATGCTGTCGCTGTCGGTATTCGGCGCGGGCTTCCTGATGCGGCCGGTCGGTGCGATCGTGCTCGGCGCGTATATCGACCATCACGGCCGCCGCAAGGGGCTGATCCTGACGCTCGGGCTGATGGCGATCGGCACGCTCACGGTGGCCGCGATACCGGGATACGCGACGATCGGCGTGCTGGCGCCGGTGCTCGTGCTGTTCGGCCGATTGTTGCAAGGTTTCTCGGCAGGCGTCGAACTCGGCGGCGTGTCGGTCTACCTGTCGGAGATCGCGACGAAGGGCCACAAGGGGTTCTACACGTCGTGGCAGTCGGGGAGCCAGCAGGTGGCCGTCGTGTTCGCCGCGTTCGTCGGCGTCGTGCTGAACCGCGCACTGCCGGTCGAGGAAATGACCGCGTGGGGCTGGCGCATTCCGTTCCTCATCGGCTGCCTGATCGTGCCGTTCCTGTTCCTGATCCGCCGGTCGCTGAAGGAGACCGACGAATTTCTTGCAAAGCGTCACCGCCCGACGATGGGCGAGATCATGCGCTCGATGCTCGACAACTGGGGTGTCGTGGTGGCCGGCATGGGGATGGTGATCATGACGACGGTGTCGTTCTACATGATTACCGCCTACACGCCGACATTCGGCAAGGAAGTGCTGCATCTGTCGTCGCTCGACGCGCTGGTCGTGACCGTCTGCGTCGGGATCTCGAACCTCGTGTGGCTGCCGCTGTCCGGTGCGCTGTCCGACCGCATCGGCCGTCGCCCCGTGCTCATCGCGTTCACCGTGCTGACGTTGCTGTCGGCTTATCCCGCCGTGCTGTGGCTCGTCGGCGATCCGTCGTTCCTGCGGCTGCTCGCGGTCGAGCTGTGGCTGTCGTTCCTGTACGCGTCGTACAACGGGGCGATGGTCGTCGCGCTGACCGAAGTGATGCCGGCCGACGTGCGTACGGCCGGCTTCTCGCTCGCGTACAGCCTGGCAACGACGATCGGCGGCTTCACGCCGGCGATCTCGACGCTGCTGATCCACCAGACGGGCAATAAAGCGGCGCCCGGGCTGTGGTTGAGCGTGGCCGCGATCTGCGGCTTGATCGCGACGCTCGTGCTCTATCGCACCGCCGACGCGCGCAACCAGTACAAGTCGGCCTGACGGCGGCCGGTCTATCGCGCGGCGTCGGCCGCGCATCGCATCGAAAAAAGGGAGCGCATGCGCTCCCTTTCTCGTTGGCGGTCATGCCTCGCGCAGCATGTCGGCCACCGCGGCCGCCACGTCGAGCCATGCGCCCGGCGCAGGCTGCCGGGCGATCCTGGCCTGCGGATACCACGGGCAGTCGTCGCCGGTGAACCAGCGCCAGTCGGGCGCGAACGGCAGCATGACCCACAGCGGCTTGCCGAGCGCGCCCGCGAGGTGCGCGACGGCCGTGTCGATCGTGACGACGCCGTCGAGCCGTTCGATCAGCGCCGCCGTATCGGCAAAGTCGTTCAGCCGGCCGTCGAGGCGATGCACGCGCGGATGTGCGTCGACGCGCGCTCGTTCGTCGTCGTCCAGCGCGGGCTGCAGCACGATCCAGTCGATGTCCGGCAGCGCGAGCAACGGCGCGAGCGCGTCGAACGGCATCGAGCGGTTTTCCTGCGCCTGCCGGCGCCCCGACCATGCCAGGCCGAACTTGCGCTTCGACTGCCCGCCGAGCGACCCGCGAAAGCGCCGCCGGGCGCTGTCGGGCGCATCGAGATAGCGCGAGCCGACGATGTCTTCCGGCTGAAGCCCGAGCAGGAACGGCAGGCTCATCAGCGTGCAGCCGACGTCCGCGACAGGCGGCTTCGCGGCGCCTTGCGCGATGAGCGTCACGCGCCAGCGCGACGCGGCCGGCGTCAGCAGTGCGACGAGTTCCGGCTGGACTTCGAGCACGACGCGCGCGCAGCGTGCGCGGGCCAGCGGCACGAAGCGCACGAACTGCAGCGTGTCGCCGAACCCCTGTTCCGCGCGAATCAGCAACGTACGCGACGCAATCGGCTCGCCCTGCCAGCGCGGCAGCGCGCCGAGCGGCGTCGCGCCGGGCGTCTCGTGGCGCGCTTCGTAGGCGGGCAGGCCGCGCGTGAAGTCGCGCAGCGTCAGCAGCGTGACCGCGCGATGCAGCCGCGCGAGCGTGAGATCGGGCGCGACGCGCAGCGCCTGGTCGAATGCGCGCAGCGCCATCTCGTGCGCGCCGAGCGCGTGATGCGCGTTGCCGAGATTCAGCCACGCGAGCCCGAACGACGGATCGAGCCCGACGGCGCGTTCGTAGTAGGGCAGCGCGTCGCGGTGGCGCGCCTGCGCGCAGAGTGCGTTCGCGAGCCCGAACAGCGCGAGCGGAAACGGCGGGTGCAGCGCGAGCGCGGCTTCGAAGGCGGCTGCCGCCTCGGCATGCCGGCCGACCGCGTCGAACGTGTTGCCGAGATTGAAATGCGCGGCGACGAACCGCGGCTGCGCGGCGATCGCGGCCTGGAAGTGCGCGATCGCCTCGTCGGCGCGACCCATCGCGCTCAGCGCCATCGCGAGATTGTTGTGCGCGCCCGCATGCCCGGGCCGGAGCTCGAGCGCGCGACGGAACGCGGCGAGCGCGTCGTCGTGGCGGCCGAGCGCGTTCAGCGCGTTGCCGAGATTGTTGTGGATCGATGCGTCGTCGGGCGTGAGCTGCAGCGCGCGCCCGAAGGCGTCGATCGCATCGTCGTGACGCTGCACCGCCGCATAGGCGTTGCCGAGGTTGTAGTGCGCGAGCGGAAACTCGGGCGCGAGCGTCAGCGCGTTGCGAAAGCGGTCGATCGCTTCGTCGAGCCGGCCGAGCGCTTTCAGCGCGTTGCCGAGATTGAGCTGCAGCGCGGCATCGTCCGGACGCAGCGCGACGGCGCGGCCGACGAGATCGGCCGCCTCGGCGTGCTGGCCCTGCTGGTGCCGCAGCACGCCGAACAGGTGCAGCGCGTCGGCGTCAGCGGGGTTGGAGGCGAGCGCGTTGCGATAGCCGTGCTCGGCCTCGGCGAGGCGACCCGCGCGGTGCGCGGCGTATGCCCGGTCGAATGCGGAATCCATGACGCGAAAACTGGCGGAAAGCGCGTATTTTCCCACACCGCGCGGCGCGGGCGCGTATCGGCCGGTCGGCATATGGCCCCGTGACGCGGAGCGGCGTAGACTTGCAGAGTCGCGTGTCATCGAGGGTCTCATGGCTGACACACTGTCCGATATCCCACCCGTGCTGATCGTCGGCGCGGGGCCGACCGGCCTTGCCGCGGCGATGAGCCTCGCGCGTGCCCGCGTGCCGGTGCGCATCATCGATCGTCTCGTCGCGCCGGCGCCGTTTTCGCGTGCGATCGGCATCCAGGCGCGCACGCTCGAGCTGCTGGAGCAGCATCGTGCGGTCGAACCGTTTCTCGCGCTCGGCCATCGCGCACATGCGGCCGAGCTGCATGCCGACGGCCGCGTGATCGCACGGCTCGATTTCGATCCGCTGCAAACGCGCTATCCGTATCTGATGTTTCTCGATCAGAGCATCACCGAGCGGCTGCTCGCCGAACACCTGGCCACATTGGGCGTGACCGTCGAACGCGGGACGGCGCTGACCGCATGCGACGCGGGCGGCACGTCGCTCGACGTGACGCTGCGCCGCGCCGACGGCCGCGAAGAGTCGCTCACCCCGTCATACCTGATTGCCGCCGACGGCGCGCACAGCACGGTCAGGCATCTCCTCGGCCTCGGCTTTGCCGGGCATGCGTTCGAACAGACTTTCCTGCTTGCCGATTTCGCGGCGATACCCGAATGGCCGGACGAGGAGATCCATCTGTTCACGACGCCCGCAGGCATCGCGGGCCTGTTTCCGATGGGAGGCGGCCGTTACCGGCTCGTGGCGGATCGGCCGCCCGGCGGCGGTGCGTCGCCCGACGCACCGGCTCCGTCGCTCGCGGAATGCGACGCGATCATCCGCGCGCGCGTCGGCGCGTCGATCTCGCCAAGCGATCTCGCGTGGTCGTCCTATTTCCACCTGCACAGCCGGATGGTCGACCGGCTGCGTCATGGCCGCGTGTTCTTCGCGGGCGACGCCGCGCACGTCCACAGCCCGGCCGGCGCGCAGGGCATGAACACCGGCATCCAGGAGGCGTTCAACCTCGGCTGGAAGCTCGCGCGCGTCCTCGGCGCAGGCGCGCCCGAGCGGTTGCTCGACACGTATCACGCGGAGCGCCATCCGATCGAGCGCGACGTGTTGCGGCAGACCGGTTTCGTCACCCAGGTGGTCGAAGCCGAACGCGGTGCGATGAAGCTGCTGCGCGATCATGTCGTGCCGCTGCTGGCGTCGTTCGGGCCGATGCGCGACGCGCTCAGGCGCACGGTGAGCGAACTCGGCGTGCAGTATCGGAAGAGTCCGCTCACGCTCGAGCGCGTGCTCGACGGCGGCCCGCGCGCGGGCGAGCGCGCGCCCGATGCGCTCGTGCACGTGCTCGACGGGCCGCTCGGTCGGGCGCCCGGCACGGCGCGGCTATACGACCTTCACGATCCGGCGAGTTTCACGCTGTTGCTGCTGGAAGAACCGGTGAATACCGACGCCGGCGAAGTGCCGCCGATCCCGGCCGATGCGCAGGCGCTCGTGCAGGGGCTCGAACGGATCATGCCGGAAGCGGTGCGCGTGTGGCGCGTCGCCGATGCCGAAGGCGACGGTGCGGCGGGGCTCGCGCAGGAATACGGCCGCTCGCGGCCGTCGTTCTATCTGCTGCGGCCCGATGGCTATGTCGCCGCGCGGGGACGCACGGCGACCGACGCCAACGCATTGCTGCGCCACTGCGAAAGCTGGTTCGCGGGCATGTCGGTGTCCGCGTAGCCGGGCGGTCAGGCGGGCGCTGCGGCAGGGACGAGCGACGCGCGATGCGCGGCGATCGCATCGCGCACGATCGGCATCGCGCGTTGCCCGGCTTCGCTCGACGGGTCGTCGAGCGCGGCGAGCAACGCGCGTCGCATCCGCGGCTCCCAGAAGCGCCGGATATGCTCGGCGATCCCGGTCAGCGCTTCGTCGCGATCAGGCATCGATTCGAAGAATGCGCCGATCTGATTGGCCATGTCGATCAGGTGGTCGTTGTCCATTGCGGCCTCACTTGCCTGTCGTGACGGCGGCCGGCGCGGCGGCGCGGCGCTCGAGCAAGTCGAGCTGCTCCGAGTTGAAGCGCGCATACGCGCGCTGCCAGTCGGACGGCTGCGCAACCGGCATCACCTGCACGGCAGTCACCTTGTATTCGGGGCAGTTCGTCGCCCAGTCGGAGCTGTCCGTCGTGATCACGTTCGCGCCCGATTCGGGAAAGTGGAACGTGGTGTACACGACGCCCGGCTGCATGCGCTCCGTCACGAGCGCGCGCAGCACCGTCTGCCCCGCGCGCGATTCGATGCCGACCCAGTCGCCGGTGCGGATCCCACGATCCTCGGCATCGTGCGGATGGATCTCGAGGCGATCCTCTTCGTGCCACCGCACGTTTTCGGTCCGGCGCGTCTGCGCGCCGACGTTGTATTGCGACAGGATGCGGCCCGTCGTCAGGATCAGCGGATAGCGCTGCGTGACCTTCTCCGGCGTCGGAATGAACTTGGTGATCACGAACCGGCCCTTGCCGCGCACGAACGTGTCGATGTGCATGGTCGGCGTGCCTTCCGGCGCGTGTTCGTTGCACGGCCACTGGATGCTGCCGAGTGCGTCGAGCTTGTCGTACGACACGCCCGAGAAGGTCGGCGTGAGCCGCGCGATCTCGTCCATGATTTCCGACGGATGCGAGTAGTGCATGTCGTAGCCGAGCGCCTGCGACAACAGCAGCGTGACTTCCCAGTCCGCGTAGCCCGCGAGCGGCGGCATCACCTTGCGCACGCGCGAGATCCGGCGTTCCGCGTTCGTGAACGTGCCGTCCTTCTCGAGGAACGTCGAGCCCGGCAGCAGCACGTGCGCGTATTTCGCGGTTTCGTTCAGGAAGATGTCCTGCACGACGATGCATTCCATCGCCGACAGCGCGGCCGCGACATGCTGCGTGTTCGGGTCCGACTGGACGATGTCCTCGCCCTGGCAGTAAAGCCCCTTGAAGCTGCCGTCGAGCGCGGCGTCGAACATGTTCGGGATCCGCAGCCCGGGTTCCGGCTGCAGCGTGGCCGCCCACGCCTGCTCGAACTGCGTGCGCACGACTTCGTCGCCGATGTGGCGGTAGCCGGGCAGTTCGTGCGGGAACGAGCCCATGTCGCACGAACCCTGCACGTTGTTCTGGCCGCGTAGCGGATTGACGCCGACGCCTTCGCGGCCGACGTTGCCGGTCGCCATCGCGAGGTTCGCGATGCCCATCACCGTCGTCGAGCCCTGCGCGTGTTCGGTCACGCCCAGCCCGTAATAGATCGCGGCGTTGCCGCCCGTTGCGTACAGGCGCGCGGCGGCGCGTACCAGCTCGGCCGGCACGCCCGTCACGTCCGCTGTCGCCTCGGGCGAATTGTCGGCCTGCGCGACGAAGTCGCGCCATTGCTCGAACGCGCGCGTCTCGCAGCGCTCTGCGACGAATGCGTCGGCCACCAGCCCTTCGGTGACGATCACGTGCGCCAGTGCATTGACGATCGCGACGTTGGTGCCTGGACGCAACTGCAGGTGGTGCGTGGCCTTCACGTGCGGGCCGTCGACCACGTCGATGCGGCGCGGGTCGATCACGATCAGCTTCGCGCCTTCGCGCACGCGCCGCTTCAGCCGCGAGCCGAACACCGGGTGGCCGTCGGTCGGGTTCGCGCCCATCACGACGATCACGTCGGCTTGGCCGACCGATGCGAACGTCTGCGTGCCGGCCGATTCGCCGAGCGTCGTCTTGAGGCCATAGCCGGTCGGCGAGTGGCACACGCGCGCGCAGGTATCGACGTTGTTGTTGCCGAATGCGGCGCGCACGAGCTTCTGCACGAGATAGGTTTCCTCGTTCGTGCAGCGCGACGACGTGATGCCGCCGATCGAGTCGCGGCCGTACTTCTGCTGCAGCTTGCGGAATTGCGTCGCCGCGTAGGTGAGGGCTTCGTCCCAGCTCACTTCGCGCCACGGATCGGTGATCTTCTCGCGGATCATCGGCTTCGTGATGCGGTCCTTGTGCGTCGCATAGCCCCACGCGAAGCGTCCCTTCACGCATGCGTGGCCTTCGTTCGCGAGACCGTTCTTGTGCGGCGTCATGCGCACGACCTGCGTGCCCTTCATCTCGGCCTTGAACGAGCAGCCGACGCCGCAGTACGCGCAGGTCGTGATCACCGAGTGCTCGGCCTGCCCGAGCTGCACGACGGATTTTTCCTGCAGCGTGGCCGTCGGGCATGCGGCCACGCATGCGCCGCACGACACGCATTCCGACGCCATGAACGATTCGCTTTCGCCCGCGGCGACGCGCGATTCGAAGCCGCGTGCGGCGATCGTCAGCGCGAACGTGCCCTGCGTTTCCTCGCACGCGCGCACGCAGCGGTTGCAGACGATGCATTTCGACGGGTCGTACGTAAAGTACGGGTTCGACTCGTCCTTCGTGTCCTTCAGGTGATTCGCGCCGTCGAAGCCGTAGCGCACTTCGCGCAGGCCGACCACGCCCGCCATGTCCTGCAGCTCGCAGTCGCCGTTGGCCGGGCAGGTGAGGCAGTCGAGCGGGTGGTCGGAAATGTACAGCTCCATCACGTTGCGGCGCAGCGACTGCAGCCGGTCCGACTGCGTGCGCACCTTCATGCCGGCTTCGGCGGGTGTCGTGCACGACGCCGGATAGCCGCGCCGGCCCTCGATCTCGACGAGGCACAGCCGGCACGAGCCGAACGGCTCGAGCGAATCGGTCGCGCAGAGCTTCGGGACGTTGATGCCGGCTTCGATCGCCGCGCGCATCACCGACGTGCCGGCCGGCACGGTGACCGGCTGGCCATCGATTTCGAGCGTGACGTCGGTGTCGGCATGCCGTTGCGGCGTGCCGTAGTCGGTATCGTCCAACGGATCGCGGGCGCGCGCCTGTGCGGCGCTCTTGCACGCGCATTGGCCCGAGCCGCAGCCGCCTTGGCGGACGTTGTTCGTGTCGAGGGACATGCAGGGCTCCTTCTGGGTCAGGCCGCAGCCTTGACCGGGCCCGACGCGGCATCCTTGCCGGCAGCGAGCCCGAAATCTTCGGGGAAATGGTCGAGCGCGGACAGCACCGGGTACGGCGTCATGCCGCCCATCGCGCACAGCGAGCCGGCGAGCATCGTGTCGCACAGGTCGCGCAACAGCGTGACCTGCCGCTCCGACGTATCGCCGTCGCGAATCCGCGCGATCGTCTCGACGCCGCGCGTCGAACCGATCCGGCACGGCGTGCACTTGCCACACGATTCGATCGCGCAGAACTTCATCGCGTATTCGGCCAGCTCGGCGAGATTCGACGTGTCGTCGTGCAGCACGATGCCGCCGTGGCCGACCACCGCGCCGATCGCCGTGTACGCCTCGTAGTCGAGCGGCACGTCCCACTGGTGGTCGGGCAGGTAGGTGCCGAGCGGGCCGCCGACCTGTGCGGCGCGTGCCGGCCGGCCGCTGGCCGTGCCGCCGCCGAAGTCGAACAGCAGTTCCCGCAGCGTGACGCCGAACGCCAGCTCGACGAGGCCGCCGTGACGGATGTTGCCTGCCAGCTGGAACGGCAGCGTGCCGCGCGAGCGGCCCATCCCGTAGTCGCGATAGAACGCGGCGCCGCGCGCGAAGATCACCGGCGCCGTCGCGAGCGTGATTACGTTGTTGATCACGGTCGGCTGGCCGAACAGGCCCGCGAGCGCGGGCAGCGGCGGCTTCGCGCGCACGACGCCGCGCTTGCCCTCGAGCGATTCGAGCAGCGCCGTTTCCTCGCCGCATACGTACGAGCCCGCGCCTTTCGCAACGTGCAGCTCGAACGCGTGCGCGGAGCCGAGCACGTGCTCGCCGAGCCAGCCGGCTTCGCGCGCGCGGCCGATCGCGGCTTCGAGCGTGGCGATCGCGTGCGGGTATTCGCTGCGCACGTAGATGTAGCCGACCGTCGCGCCGGTGGCGACGCCCGCGATGATCATCCCTTCGATCAGGCAGTACGGATCGCATTCCATCAGCAGGCGGTCGGCGAACGTGCCCGAATCGCCTTCGTCCGCGTTGCAGACGATGTATTTCTGCGTGGCGCGCGCTTGCCGCACGGTACGCCACTTGATGCCGGCCGGAAACGCCGCGCCGCCGCGGCCGCGCAGCCCCGACTCGATCAGCGTTTCGCATGCGGCGTCGCCGTCGAGCGCCAGTGCGTTCTTCAGGCCGGCGAGGCCGTCGTGTTGCAGGTAGTCGTCGATCGACAGCGGATCGGTCAGGCCGATGCGCGCGAACGTGAGCCGCTGCTGGCGCGACAGATAGGGCAGCGCGTCGACGAGGCCGACGCCGCTCGGATGCGTGCCGCCTTCGAGCCAGTTGGCGTCGAACAGGGCCGGCACGTCGGCGGCCGACAGGTTCGCATAGCCGACGCGGCCCGGGGCCGTCCCGACTTCGACGAGCGGTTCGAGCCACAGCAGCCCGCGAGAACCGTTGCGGATCACCTCGACCGCGACGCCGCGCCGTTCGGCTTCGGCCGTGATCGCGGCGGCGAGCGCGTCGGCGCCGAGTGCCAGCGCGGACGAATCGCGCGGAACGTAGATGCGGGTCGTCATGCGGCCTCCGGCGTGTGGGCGACCGCGTCGGCCAGCAGGGCGTCGAACTTCTCCGGCGTGACCTTTGCGTGGAGCACCCCGTTGATTGTCATCGACGGCGATTGCGCGCACAGCCCGAGGCAGTAGACCGATTCGAGCGCGACGTCGTCCGGTGTGTGGGCTGCGGCGGCATCGCCGTGCGCGGCGTCGAACCGGCAGCCCGTGCGGGCTTCCGCGTGGGCGGCGAGCGTTTCGCAGCCCATGCTGCGGCACGCTTCGGCGCGGCACATCTGGATCGTCACGCGTGCGGGCGGCGCGGTGCGGAAATGGTGGTAGTAGGTCAGGACGCCGTGCACTTCCGCGCGCGACAGGTTCAGCGCCTTTGCGAGCGGCGCGACGCAGCCCGGCGGCACGTAGCCCGCCTCGTCCTGGATCGCGTGCAGGATCGCGACGAGCGACCGGCCGGCGCTCGCATGGCGCTCGACGAGCGCGTCGGGCGCGGGGGAATTCGGGGACATCGGTTATGCTCCTCCAAAGTCTCATATGCGCTCGAAATTCATATAGTGCGCAGCGGGACTTCGTTCTGATTGATTTCGACCAACGATAAGCGGAAGATTTCGCGGTCGCAATAGGAAATCGGGGTGCATAATTGATTCGGATCGAATGCGACGCGTATCTGACCGTACGCGACACGGAAGGCCGTTCGGCCAGTCTGTCCGACGTCGCTCCGCTGCTGGAGCTTGTGGCCGATACGGGCAGCATCGCGCAGGCCGCGCAAGCCAAGGGGCTGTCGTACCGGCACGCGTGGGGCATGCTGCGCGCGCTGGAATCGTGCATCGGCGGGGAATTGATCGAAACCGCGCGCGGCAAGGGTTCGACGTTGTCGGCGCTCGGGCAGGCGGTCGTCGATGCGCAGCGTCTGGCACGCAGCCGCCTCGACGGAAACCTGCGCACGCTGGCGGCCGAGGTGGCCAGCGAGCTGAACCGGCGGCTCGCGCAGCGCGACGGCGCCGTGCGCATTCATGCGTCGCACGGTTACGCGGTCGCGACGCTCGTTTCCGCGCTCGTCGATGCGCAGGCGGCCGTCGACATCAAGTATCGCGAAAGCGTCGAGGCCGTGCAGGCGCTCGCGCGCGGCGAATGCGATCTCGCGGGCTTCCATTTGCCGCGCGGCGCGTTTCGCGCGCAGTGCGCGCAAATCTATCGGCCCTGGCTCGACGACACGCGCCACGTGCTGATTCATCTGACGCGCCGCCAGCAGGGGCTGTTCGTCCCGCGCGGCAACCCGAAGCAGGTGCGCGGGCTGGCGGATCTGGCGCGCGACGACGTCCGCTTCGTCAACCGCCAGCCGGGATCGGGCACGCGCATGTTGCTGGATCTTGCGTTGCGCGCGATCGGCATCGACCCGGAGCGCATCGACGGCTATGCGTCGGCCGAACTCACGCATTCGGCGATCGCGGCGTTCGTCGCGAGCGGAATGGCCGATCTGGGGTTCGGCGTCGAGCCGGCTGCACATCACTTCGGGCTCGACTTCATCCCGATCGTCGACGAGGACTATTACTTCGCATGCGAACGCGCACGGCTCGATGTGCGGCCGCTCGCCGATGTGCTGGCATTGCTGCGTGACGCACGCTTCGTCGAGCGCGTCGCGCATCTGGACGGCTACGATCCGGCCGCGTGCGGCGCGCTGGAGCCCATCGCCGCCGGGCTGGCCGGCCGCGACGACGCGAGCGGCGCGGACGGCAATTCGCGGTAACGAAGACGCGATCGAGCCGCGCTGCAACAGTGGGGGAATTGCGCTACGCTTGCCGCTTGATCAACGTTCCAACAAGCACGCCGTTCAGGCGTCATCCCGCCATGAAATTTTCCGTTCCCCTTGCCACGGCAGCGTTGACCGCGGGGCTGCTGGTCGTCGCTTCGCCGTTTGCGTTCGCGCAGAATTCCCCGGGGGTGCCCGGCGGTATCCTCAGCGAACAGTTCCGCCTGAACGAACATCCACAGATGCCGTTCGCGGCGTCGGCGCCGTCGGAGAAATATCAGAGCGGCAAAAAGTCGGCATTGCGCCGCAAGGGTGACCTGGGCGACCCGAACGGCTGCAACCTGAAGTGCCCGATGGATGCCCGGTAACGGGCAGGCGGCGTGTGTGCGTGCGTGCGAGCGAGGCGCGCCTGTCTTCGGCGCAGCGGTTTGATCGGCTGGCAGACGACAGCAGACGCTCCGCTTGATTCCACTCTATTCGAGCCCCGCGAAGCCTTCCGCTTCGCGGGGCTCGTGCATTTGCGGCCCTTCACGCGATACGGGGAGGACGAAGCGGCCATTCGCCCGTATTGCCGTTCCGACACGATTCTAGGGTTAACCCGCAAATCAGGAAGGATGTCTTCCTGAAACCTGCCTTATTCTTAAGCACCCACCTACATAAACTTCGGTTTGTCGGCGCTGATCAAGGTGTTCACCGCCGAATCAGACAAATCTGGAGGTAGGTCATCATGAAGTCGCTCGTTCAAGCCGTTGTCGTTGCTGCTGCTCTCGTTGCTCCGGTCGCTTCGTTCGCCCAGTCGGGTTCGACGATCACCCGAGCGCAGGTGCGCGCCGAACTGGTTCAACTCCAGCAGGCCGGTTACAACTCAGCCCGCGGCGAAGATCCGCACTATCCGGAAGCGATCCAGGCCGCCACGGCCCGTATCGCTGAGCAGCAGCGCAGCGCGCTGGCACAAGCTCAAGGCGCCGACGCCAGCGGCTACGGTGCGCAGGCACAGGGCGCATCGGCGTCGGGTTCGCGCGCAATGGGCGTGCGCCCGGCCAGCGCGGAAGAAATGCAGTCGCTGTATCGCGGCAGCTAAGCCGCGTATCGCCCGGTATGGGCAGGTGCGGGCGCGGCGCTGCGTCCGACGCCCGAACCATCAGGCCGGTCACCGCTCGGCGCAGCGACGATCGCGCGGGCGCGGCAGAACATCCGTCACCTCCTGCCGCCGGACATCGGCGGCATTCCGCCCGGCCCATCCGTGGCTGGGCGCTTTTTCGGAGGGAGTCGGACGCCGGAAACAAAAAACCCCGCAGACTTCCGTCATGCGGGGTTCGTGCGACGAGCGCGGAATTTGGTGGGGCGGCGGCAACAGCATTGCGGCCGCTATGCCTTATCTGGCAATGATCCGATGCGGAATGGTGAATAAAAAACCCCCAGAAGAACCCCCTGTTTCACTCGGCTACTCGCGATTTCGTTGGTTGCTCTGGTGCCACAGTCCGGCCGCGTGCCGTACGCGGACCATGTGCCGCAACGCGTCGGGCCCGACCTTTGCGTGTGGCGGGACACGGTACCAGGCAGCGATGTCGCGCTCGCTGGCGCACGTGTTTCTGTTCGACCTCAATCTGCCGCTCGTCGCGGGCGGCTGCCTCGGCATCGCCGGCGCGCTGTTCCAGTCGCTCACGCGCAATCCGCTCGCGTCGCCCGACCTGCTCGGCGTGATGGGCGGCGCCCAGCTCGGCCTGCTCGCGGCGATGCTGGTGCCGGCGCTGGCCGGCGTCGCGTCGGTGCCGCTGCTGTTCGTGTGCGGGCTCGCGGCGGCCGCGTGCGCGATCGTCGCGGCGGGTGGCTGGCGCGCGACGCCGTTGCGGCTCGTGCTTGCCGGCAATGTGTGTATGCTGCTGTTCGCGGCGCCGTCGACGCTCGTGCTCGCCTTCTTCGAGCAGAACATCGCGGGCGCCGCGCTGTGGACCAACGGCAGCCTGAACCAGCCGGGCGCGACGGGCCTCGCGCTCGCCGTGCGCTGGCTCGTCGTGCCGCTGATCGCACTACCGTTCGTGATCCGACCGCTGAATCCGCTCGTGCTCGGCGGCGAGGCGGCGGCCGGGATGCGCGTCGACGCGACTCCGCTCGCGGCGCCGATCGTCGCCGTCGCGTTCACGAGCGTGGCCGTCAGCATCGCGGGCCCGCTGTCGTATGTCGGGCTGGTCGCACCGAACCTGCTGCGCCAGGTGCGCGGCGCACGCGCAGCTTGGCGTGCCGGTGCCGCTGTCGCAGGGCAGCCGATGGCGATCTTGAGCACCACGCAGAAGCCCGCGTGAAAGCCGATTACCGATCCTTGAGGGCGATCAGTACGTCGCGATGCTGGACCATGACCTTCCGGATCGTCGCGGTGATCTCCCGCCTTCCTTCCGGCGTGGCGAGGCTAACCGAAGATTTCGGCCGGACGAGCACGCGTGGCTTGAGCTCAATGCCGTAGAGTTCCTTGATCCGGTCTTTATCCATGGCTCTCTCTGCGATCGATCAGTTGAGGGGCTTGAGATATTGCTCGAACTCCCATGCGTCGGCCGATGACACCTCGCCTAGACAGGACAGATTGGCAACGGTGAGAAGTTGCCGGCCCGACGCTACTGCATCCCGAGCGCGCTGGAGCTTCGCCTCGACTGTCCCCACCCATTTGACCCACTTCGTCAATTGGTCGTAGGTAAGGGTATCCACATCCAACTCGGACAGTTCCTTGCACTTCATTTCCAAGTCGAGAACGAGTATCTCCCTCAAATCGTTCTCGCGATACAGCGCATCGAGATTACTGACTTGGCCAACAGGTTCGTCGATGATGAACGGACGCGGCACGTGGCGGCCGATGCGCGCTTCTTCCGCGTCCGCCTCTTCCTTGGTGGCCTGACGCGGGACCGTCACGATGCTGCTTCCCCTTTTAACCATGTCGCAGACGTATCGGACGATTTTTTCAGGAACTCCTTTATTCAATTCCACGAGAGGGCGGGTGTGCCTGTAAACCCAGTCCGCACCTCTCTCCCCTTTACGAATTTCTTCGATGGTCTGCATCAGCTCATCCAGGCGGAAATGGAAGCTCCACAGCGTCTCACGGTTTTCCTTTTCGGTGATATCGCGCTCGAACTGGCGGGACTTGTCATTGAAATCCACGCCGAAGTGCGTTTTCCCACAATCTTTTCCGATATTGGTTTCCAAGCCACTCTTGGTCACTACGATGAAGCCGCGATTGTGCGGCGTATGGCAACTCGACAAGCCGCATCGCAACTTATCTTTGAACACGTAGCGGCCGATGATTTCCTTGAGCTCGTGCTGCTTCGGATCCAGATTGTTGGTGAATCCAGCCCGTTCGACGATTGTCGACCAGTCATCCACTCGGATGAGCTGTTTTTCGGTATTTATCGTGATCAATGCACGCCTCGCTCGAGTTACATATCCGGCCTATGCGCCGTTGTTCGATTCAGGAGCGTGCAAGCCTGCCTACGCTCAAGGAGCGTACTCACTCAGCCGGTTGGCCCAATGCCAACCCGCAGGCATAAAGTGAGTACGCGCGCCTCCCTGGCTCAGACCCTGCCAGGAGCCGTTTTGCGATATGCCCTAAGCGAAACCACTGCGCTCGTCGACCGTCTTTCAAGAGCACGAGCCTGAGGCGCTACCAACAAAAGCAGTGCCTTCTTCATCTTCACCGATGCAGCAATTTGCTCAAGCGACATACCGAGTCGTTCAGACAAGAGTGATATGGCACTGTCGAACAGTTCGGGACTCTCATGCGGAATCTGAGGATCCTCGCGCTCGCCATATCGCTCGCCCTTTGCAAACAAATGTCCGATCAGAGCGCGCTTGTACAGATCCTCGGACAGAATCCCCAATTGGCGTGCGCGGTACAGCAATGCGGCCTTGCTAACACGCCAACGCATTTTCATTTCTGATAGAGCAATCCAATTAATTTGCGTGCCGCCGCGTAGCGCCGGAAACTCCTTCGCAAACGAACTCCGCGGCAACAGGAATGCTGACGCAAAACGATTCGCCTCTGCTTCGGTCGCTTTGTCCCCGGTGCTCCGGCCAACATGGCCGACGAGATGGCCGATTTCATGGGCGTGGTCAAACCTCACTCGACATGCAGAGACGTCATTGCTGTTCGTAACTACGATAGGTCGCGGCGCGGCAATCGAGAGTGCATCAATCCCACGCCCCGCACTTTCAAATGTAGTAACAACAGCCCCGGCATTTTCGACAACCCGAACCATATTCCCAATCGGGCCGACACCAAGCCCCCAGTGAATGCGGCATTTCTCGGCTGCACGTTCGGCGGCTTCCGGCGACCCAATATCGTGTTCCGGGAAGTCGACTCTCGGCAGCCTAAGCGTACTGTCGATGAAATCAACTATCTTTCGAAAAAGCTCCCCCGTAGCCATAGCGGCCTGCTTGTCCGTTGGCTTCGTTCCGATCAATTTCCGAAAATGAAACACGTCCTCTCTCAACGCCTGCTTGTCACCTGCGAACAAGAACTCGGGCTCAACGTTGAGGAAGGACGCTAATGCATCAACCAATTGAGACGTCGGCGTATCAGTTCCCGCCTCGATACGTTGAATATATTGCTTGGACTTCTCTACAGCCTCGCCAACGTCCGCCAGCGACAATCCCTGTGCGCAGCGAACGAGGCGAAGGTTTGCTCCATCAAATACGGCTGTCATTTCGCGTTGTCATTACCTGCACGCGGAGCGGACTCCTCGGATTCCGGGATATCTGCACGCGCGGGTGCTTGAGGCACCTCTGCCGGAAGTTGATCATTGACGTCACGGAGAACACGAACATGACCGTAACGCCACTCGCACACTGCCTCCTGCATGACGTTGTAGCCGACGAAATAGATCTCGAGTTCATCATCGTCCGTCAAAGGACGCTGAACGATAAAGCGGAAGATCACCGGCTCGCGATCGTCCGGATCGAACAGTCGATCGGAATCGTTGCGGCGCCAAAAGCCCTTCTTTTTGGGAGTTTCGTGATCGTCTCGAAAGAACCGAAACGGAAGTCCACCGATCTCCAGCGTAACGTCCATCGCGGGGTTGGTCAGTTTCAGCCACTGATAGTCGCCCGAAGTTGCCAGACGAATAAGACGTTGGCGCGAACGGCTGAAGAACAATGCACCCCGGCCGTAGTTACAATCGTCTTCGGAGTCGAGAAGCGTCTCGACGCCGTAGAAGATTTCACGCAGATTCGAGGCAATCAGGTTCAGGCGGTCTTCGGACAAGGCGGCCTTTGACTTCCACGGCAATGGCATTTGCATCAGCGCTCACTTTTTCGGTTAATGACGGAATCGTCAACCGGATATTGTCGGAAAATCCAATGATCGTCAACTAGGATCTGTTGCCGCGTTTACCCGGCTGATTGCAAGTGCCGCTGGCTCGATGTGCCACGCAGCACATCAGTTCGGTATCTCGGTATTGCCGCTACCGATCTGCACGCCGCCGTGCGTGTGCATGCTCGTGCCCTGCGCGGTGCCCTCGTTGACGACGGTAAGCGGCCCCAGCATCGCCGCATTTCCGCCGGCGTACCGGCGTGAATTCGCGGCCATCGCCGTACGTTCTCGGCGGTGCGCCTGATCAACGGTTACGGGCCGACCGAAGCGACGGTCGGCGCGATCCCATGCGATACTGGGGTGATTACCGCCGACGCGCGCGATCCGTTGAGCGGCGTGCCGCTCGGCTGCCGCTGCCGAATGCGCGCACGCTGGTGCTCGATGCGTTCGGCGCGTGCGTGCCCGCCGGCGCGACGGGCGAGCTGTATCTGGGCGACCCCGGGCGTCGCGCGCGGCAACCTTGCGCGTCCGGCGCAAACGGCCTAGCGCTTCGTGCCAGATCCATACGGCGCGCCGGGCGCACGGGTGTACCGTACCGGCCCTCGCGCGCCTGCGCACACAATGCGTGAACGCCAGTTGCAACGTGGGAGGATGCTATGCGCGCGCTCCGTATGAAGGAAGTGGTCAAGAAAGTCGGTCTTGGCCAATCGACGCTCTTCCGCATGATCAACGCCGGCACGTTCCCGAAGCCGTTCGAACTAGTGCCGGACCGCGCGGCGTGGCTGGAGAAAGACATTGATGCGTGGTTGGCGCGCCAAGCAGGGCAGGAGCGGGTATCGCAGAGTGTGCCGACGAAAGATGAGAGTCTGCGCATCGACGAACTGGCACGCAAGATTGCTTCACGCTTGACGCCGCACGCGCTCTGGGATCTCGCCGAACTGGCCGCCTATCTGCACCGTAGCGAGCAGCACACGCGGCAATGGATAACCACGCAGGACGGTTTCCCGCACCCGATCCGCATCCCGTCAGGCAAGAGCGCGACCGAGCGTGCACGGCCGCTCTGGCGCGCGAAGGACGTGATCGCGTGGGCGGAAAGTTGTATCGAGCCGTGACGCTCGTCAAACTAAGAAGCACTGCTCCTACGATAGTTGCCGTGATTCGTTGATCTTTCATACGATTGATTTAGCATCGCGCGATGCACTCTAGATCGAGTACCGAACGTCGCGTCCGGCCATCGTCGTCGAGGAAGTACTGCGCTGGTGATTCACCGGCGCGTAAGGCGCCTCTGGCGCGCTGGGAGGGCCGTTGAACAGGGCCTTCGCGTTCTTCCAGCGCATCACGATCCTGATCCGCAAGCAGCTTGAGCGGATCGCCTGGTCTTCGGAAGGGGATCACTCCGTTGACGATTTGATGAGCGAAACCTGGCTGATCGTGGATGAGTTCCACGCAGATCCCGATGCAGCCCCTGACCCGGGCGACGAAAGCCTGCGCAACATGATTGTTGCTCGACTGCAGCGGCAGTTCGGGAAATTCGTCAATCGGAAGGAGCGGTTCGCGTTGCGAATCGATCGAGACGATATCGACGACGATGGCGACTTTCTTCCCAGTGCCGTCGGCGCACGCCTCTCATCTCCAGAAAAATACGAGCCGCTCGTCGCGCTTGAGATGCGCGAAGAAGCCGCTGCTGCAGCGAGGGCGATCGGTGGCCGATTCTCCGAGGCCATCGCATACCTGCGTACGTTTGAACGATTCGATGGTGACGCAGTGCGTGTGGCGACGTATCTGGCGATTGGACCGCGGACGCTCAATCGACGAGTGGCGCGCGCGTCACATACCGAGGAAACCCAGCCGTCGATGTTCGATGGCATCGAGGCGATTCCAGCTGATTTCGTGCCACTGGCCGGTCGATGGGCGTCGCCACCGCTACCGCATCACTATCGACCGGCATGTGCGGCGGCGTGGCCCGTGCAACTGCAGTTCTTCATTCGGTCCAGCAAGCTGTTTTTCTGTCGTCGCCGGCGGAATCAGTAGCCGGGATTCTTGTAGCCGCGCTGGCCCGTGTACGGATTGACGTTCCCCTGCGTCGAATAGTTGTTGTACGGGTTCCCGTCGGGCGCGGAGCGATGGTAGGGCTGCACGTACGATCCGTCGCTGCGCGTGTAGCCGCTGACGGTCTGATCGGACCCGAAGCCCGTCGAGCCGCCGTACAGATTCGGACTCGATCGATGGCTCCCATACAGCGACTGGGCGAAGGTCGGCGCCGCGGCGATGCAGGCGATCAGAAGCAATGCTTTTTTCTTCATGGTGGTCCCCCGGTATGCCGCACTGGAGCGGCGAAATGGTCACTTGTTTTTCGTGCGGGCGAGAAACAAATCGATCTGCCCGATCGGGATACGGCCGACGCCGTTCAGCTTCAGCTTCCCAGTGCGCACGAGCGTGTGCACTGTCCGGGCGGTGATGCCGAGCATATCGGCGGCCTGCGCCTGCGTCACATGCACCGGCCGTGGCGGTTGCTGTTCGAACAACTGCACGGCGCGGCGTGCGATCTGCAGAATTTGTTCTGCCGACAACGAGCCGCCCGAACTTTCACGGTGCCGTGGGAGTGCATCGACCTTGCGTACCAGATCATCGCTTTCACGCTTCAGCCGGGCCGCCGTCGCGCGCAGTTCTTCCATCGGGTCAGCCATGACGTTCTCCCCGAATACGAGCCGCCATCTTGCCACGATCGCGCAAGTTTACAAATTCCTACTTGACGGGTTGCGAATCGGGGGGATAATCTGAACCGTCGCTGAAACAACAGCGGCCGGGTTTGGCGACCTGATTCCACAAAGGCGGACGACGACCGCCATATGGCGGTATTTTTTCGTCTGTACACTACGCGTGCGTCCAATCAACGGGCGGGCAGTGGTGGGGATACCTTCGGGTATGCCGGGTTCCTTTGTGTCCGGTTCGCCAACCTCGTCATCTGCCTGCCCACCCCTATTTGGCGATGGGGGCGCAGGTTCTTTGATCACAAAGGACCCGTCATGTCGACCCAAAATCCCTCGCTTATTTCCTCTCCGAAGTCCGATTACACCGACGCTGCATTTCGCGGCGCGCTGATGCGCGATCAGTACACTGGCGCAGATCAAGGCGGCTTTGTCTATTTTTCCGACTTGGCTGATGTTGCGCGTGCAGGCGACGCGCTTCGGACCATCTCCCGTCTCGTTCACAACAGCCTTTCCGAGCCGGAAATGTCGGATGCCGAGCCGCTCGGGCTGTCTGCTCATCTGGGTCTGCTGAACGCGGCCGAAGTGATCGCGAGGTACCTTGTCGACCTTGAGGGGCGGATGCGTCAAACGGCCGACTCGCGCGCTCGATTCGAGGCTGAACGGGAGGTCCAGCATGGCTAAAGCGTCCCAACTTCGATCGGAATCGGGCGAGTTTTCGGCGACCTTCGAGGCCGGCGCGACGTCGATCTGCCGACGTTACGATCAGCAGTCGCCGGACGTGACGCTCGCGTGCGAGACGACGCGGCTCGATGTGTTGGCGTCGGTGCTGCTTCGCGACAGCATGTCGCCGGCGGGCGCAGCGGTCATGCCTGATGACGATCGCGCCGTCCTGATCGAGATGCTGGCTGACGCCGCGGCGGAGGTGCGCCGGCTCGCGCAGTTGACGGAAGCCTATGTGAACACGCTGCAGGGGGAGCGCGCTGCTGCGGCATAATCGTTTCACCGCGCCTAGCTCGACGGGGCGAAAACCGGGCTCCCTTACCCGGCCGGCGCGGTTCCTCATAAGGGGGTGCGTGAGGGCGCAATGGATCGCGAGGACAAAGGAACGGACGAGGGGCTGTTACGGTTCCAGACCGCCGAAAATGATTTGCACGATATGCGTTTCCGAACACTGTCTGTGTCCGAACAAGACTTTCTGGCCAATCGACAGGAGGCCAGGATTGGTATCGTGGAGCATCTTGAGGCCTATGTTCGGGGTGACATTCAAGCAGTCGACGAAAGCGTTGCGATGCAACTGATTGCAGCGCTTCGCATGGTCGATACGCGAGAGGAGCCTGGGCTGTTGAAGGGTATTCCGAAACCGGGGCCTCGACCTATCACGCTCGTTGCAGCAGGGTGTGTAGCAATCGCCGTGCAATATATCCGCCTGATGAAGGCGGCCCGCGACTGGTGCAAGTCCATTGCGGAGGATCCGCATATTGACGGTGGCTGCGAAAAATTCGGCACCACGCCAGAGCGGGTGTTGGAGATCATCGCTCTCACAAAGATCAAGCGTCGTCGTCCTGCACCTGAGATGCGAGCGCAATTTGGTATCGATGACGATCCGGTCAAATCTGTCATGGCCTCTTTTGCCGTGGATCGAGACACCGTCGAGAAGTGGCAGAACAAGTATCGGGATCAAGTCCATGACTTCCGAGATCCCTTCGTGGATGACGGTGCTCCGGAATTCGGCACAGAGTCGCTATTGCGCGCCAGAAAATTAATGAACGCGAGCGGGGAGCGCTACAGACGCGAGAAGGGGCCAGGGTGACGCACGCCATGGGGGTAAATTAACGCGAGATTTTCGGGGATTCGCAGAGAACATCGACATCCCTAGTATCGGACGTGTTCAAACGACCGCAAGGTTCTGCACATGTCTACAACCCCTGCCCGCGCACCGATCGCTGATGGTGCGAATCCCATCCCCCAGTCGCTGCCGCTCGATGGCTTCACGCGCTGGGCGGATCTCAAGCACATCGTCCCTTTTAGCCATGAGACCTTGCGGCGACGCGAGATGAATGGACGGTTTCCTCGGCGTGTGCAGATTGGCTCTGCACGATGCGTCGGCTGGCCGAATCGCGAGATTCATCGCTGGTTGGCCGACCCGGACGGCTACCGCGTTCTCCAACCCGCGTGAGGTGCGCCATGACGGCAAACCTTGCGACCCGCGCGCGCCGCGTCGGCACTATCCAGTTGCGAAGCTGGTCGACGTGCGCCGCCATACGCTCTGCGGCCGCGCTCGGGCGATCTGTCGATGACCACGCGCGCGAGCTGCGTATCGACGCGCTCGGGCGGCTGATGTGCGCGGCCGGCACGCGCGTCCTGCGCGCTCGCTGCAGCTATCTCATGCGTCTGGAAATCCGGCACCGCAGCGCGGCGCAGATCCGGCGCATGGAAGATGCGATGGGGCTGCCGGCATGACGCGTCCATCGTTCCAGTTTTACCCGGGCGACTGGCAGGCGAACAGTAACCTGCGGCGCTGCACCCACGCCGAGAAGGGCGTGTGGATCGACGTGATGTGCCTGCTGCACGACTCGGAGGAATACGGCGTCCTGCGCTGGCCGCTCAAGGAGATTGCCCAGGCGATCGGTGCGCCGCTCGCGACGCTCCGAGCCATCGTCCACAAGGGCGTATTGAAGGGCGCCGACAACGGGCAGCCGTGCGCCGCGTGCATCTACGTGCCGCGCTCCGGTCGCCGTGACGGCGAACCGGTGACGCTGGTTGCCGAGCAGGAAGGCCCGCTATGGTACTCGTCGCGGATGGTCAAGGACGAGTACGTGCGTTCGGTTCGTGGCGAGTCGTCGCGATTTCAGACAGGCGACGGCAGCGCATCGAAGGGCGCACCAAAGCCCCCCTTGGGTGATGGCACCAAAGCTTCACCAAAGCCCCCCTTGGGTGACGGCTCTTCATCTTCTTCTTCATCTTCAAAGAAACAAACACAGCGCGCTCCGCGCTTCGATGCGCAGGCGCATCTCGAATCTTTTGGGGTTCCCTCGGAACTCGCCAAGGACTGGCTCGCTGTCCGCAGGACCAAGAGGCTGGCGCCCACTGCAACAGCGTTCGATGCCGCCAAGGCCGAGGCGGACAAGGCGGGGATCTCGATGACTGACGCTCTGCGGACATGTGTTGTCCGCGGGTGGGGCGGCTTCAAGGCGGACTGGCTCGAGAGCTCGTCCCCGCGGGCGAACGGCCAGTCCGCCGACAACCCCTTCGCCTGACCGCCATGAGCCTTCGCTATCCATCCAACGGTGCCGCGCTCGTGTCCATGCGCCGCGCCGGCCGCGTACCGGATTTGCCGGTGCTCGTGGCGCTGGCTGGGCCGCTGCGTTTCGACAACGTGACGCTCTCGGCGGCCGCCGGCCAGCGCTACGACTGGCGTCCTATCGCCGCGCTCGACGTCGAGGTATTCGCGTCGGCTGACGTGCCCTGGAGCGATCTGCTGCACACGCTCGCTGACATCGCGGCCGCGGTGCCCGACACGCTGGTGCTCACGTTCCGCGAAGGTCCGCGCGTCCATTGCGGCGAGCGGCGCGCGGTGCCGGGCGAGGACTTCGCGCTCTTCGACTGGTTCCCGATGGTGATCGCGCCGATGTGCTGGCCGGCATCGCACACGCTTGCGCGCCGTTTGTTCGATGCGTTGGGCGACACGCTGCCGAATCCCTATGACCACGCGTGCCAGCTCGTGGCGCAGCTCGCCGCAGAACGAAACGGAAACACCAAGGAGGTGGCCTGATGGCCCGAACACTACCCGACTCGATCGACTGGGAGGCATACGCCAGAGACGAGGACGACGGCCGCGCGGACGTGCGCCGTGCCAGCGAGTTCATCGAAGATCTTGTCGAGCACCTGCACAGCCCGAAGGAAGTCGCATCCGGTACGGCAACGCCGTGGTCTAGCGTTGGCGACGCCCTCCGCTTCCGCGAGGGCGAGGTGACGCTCTGGGGCGGCGTGAACGGTCATGGCAAGTCCGCGGTGCTCGGCGAGGCGATGCTGCACGCCATGTCGGCCGGCGACCGCGTGTGCATCGCGTCGATGGAGATGCGGCCGATCGCGACCATGGAGCGCCTGACGCGCCAGGCCGCGGCAACCGCGATGCCGGCGCCGGACTTCATTCGCAGCTTCGGACGGTGGACGAACGATCGGCTGTGGCTGTACGCGCATGTCGGTACGGTCGAGCGCGCGCGCATGCTCGCCGTCGCGCGGTACTGCCGCAAGGAACTCGGTGTGCATCACGTCGTGATCGACAGCCTGCTGAGGTGCGGTATCGCCCCGGACGATTACGCCGGCCAGAAAACGTTCGTCGACGCGCTGTGCTCTCTGGCGCGAGATACGGGCGTGCACATCCACCTCGTGCACCACGCGCGCAAGGGTGAGAAGGAGGCCGTCGTGCCGGATAAGTTCGATATGAAGGGCGCCGGCGAGATTACGGACCTGGTCGATAACGTGCTGATCGTGCACCGGAACAAGACCAAAGAGGCGCTGTTGCGCAAGGACACGCTCTCCGATGAGAAGCGCGAAGAAGCCGAGCAGCAGGCTGATACCGCTCTGATCTGCGCCAAGCAGCGCCATCACACATGGGAGGGCACTGTGCGTCTCTGGTTCGATGCCGCAAGCCTGCAATTTCGCGATTGCCGGGCCGATGGCGCGCGGTATCTGGATCTGGCCTCCGGTACGTGGAGGCATGGATGGAGTCGCTAGTTGTACTCGCCGCGGCCGCCGACCGATCTGTCGGCCGAGCTGCGTGGTTTTGTAACTCGTATGGCCTGAACAGGGCCGCAATGACTTTCGAGGTGTCGCATGTGTGATCCGGTGACGGTATTGGGAGCTGTGACGACTGGCGCGAAGCTTCTGCCGGCGGTTGGGTCGGTGCTGACGTCTGCGAGCGGTGTCGCGCAACAGGGCGCCGCAGCGCAGCAAGCGGCCGAGTTCAACGCGCAGCAGGAGCTGATGCAGGCTGACCAGACGCAAGCGGCCGGCTACCAGCAGGCGAAGCGTATCCGCGAGCAGGGGCGTACCACGGCCGGACAAGCGACCGCAGCACTGTCGGCGTCCGGCGTCGACGTCGGCACCGGCACGTCCAACGACGTGCGCGAGCGCATCGGTCAGAACACGGAGACCGACGCGTTCAACACGATTCTGAGCGCCGACACGAAGGCACAGGCGATGCGCGGGCAGGCGCAGATGACGCTGGCCGCCGGGCAACAGCAGCAGCGCGCTGGCGGCATCGGTGCAATGACGTCGGTGCTGTCGGGGGCGTCGCAACTGATAACCGGCTGGAAAAAACTGACCAGCTAAACCGGAGGACACATGGCACGAATTCCCCTTGGCGATCCAGCGAGCGCTGTCGCGCAGCCGGGCCCGGCAGTCCAAGCCGATCCGGCCGCGTTCGGCGCGGCGACCGGACGCGCGCTGCAGGGTCTTGGCGAGGCCGGCACGCAGGCCACCGTTGACTTCATGCAACAGCAACAAGATCTCGCCCGGACGAACAACGTCGTTGCGTTCCAGACACATGAGGTGAACGTCAAGGCAGCGAAAAAATCGCTCGACGAGCAGTTGATGAGCGGCGCAATTGATCAACCGACGTACGAAAAGCAGCTCGCCGACGCGCAGAAGCAGTCGTTCGACTCGACGATCGGCGCGCAGCCGGACAGCCATTTCAAGAAGGTTGCGATGATCCAGGCGCAGGCGTTGGATCGAGCCACGGCCTTGAGCGTGCAGGAGACGCTCACGAAGAACAATCAGCAGCTCATCGGGGCGAACACGGAAACGCTGCTCGATACGGCGGGCAAGGAAATAGCAACGAACCCGGCCGGAATCGATAGAGCCATTGCGAGGGTGCGGGCGGTGTACCCGAATATGGCTGCGCTGGCAGGAATCGCGAAACCTATCGCGGAGAAGCGACTGCAGGACTGGACGGATTCGCAATGGGCAGCGCATGCGCAGTCGATGGCGATCACTGCGCGCGCAAACGACGACCTTCCCGCGCTGACGAAGCTGGAGAAGGATCTGACGTCGCCGGACGGCTACTACGCGGGCAAGCTCGACGCGGGCAAGCATAACCAGGTGCTGTCGACGGTAGTGTCGTTGAAGGCGCAGATCGAAAACCAGATCGCGTCTCAGAATCGCGCGCGGGAAAACGACGCGATCACGGCCGTGAATCAAGCGATCGAGTTCAACGATTCGGGTTCGTACATGTCGCCCGAGTACAAAACCGACTTCCTCGCGCGGACAAAGGGCACCGCGATGGAGAAACAGGCCCAGGAGCTGGTTCGCCTGAACGGTCCGGCCAACGCCTTTTCGACGGCAAGTGCGAGTGAGCGCGCAGCGATGATCCAAGGGATGGAACGGGATCAGGCCAACCCGAAGATCGGTACCGACCCGCTCGAGCAGAAGCAGCTCGCAACGTGGCGGACGATCAACAGCCGCCTGACCGACGGGTACAAGACGGCACCGTGGGAAACCGCGGCGTCGGTTGGGGCGATTCGAGAGATTCCTCAACTGGACCTCGCGAACCCGACCACCATCGCGAAATCGCTGTCCGTGCGTTCCGCTGCGGCCGGCGTAGTCGAGCAAAAAGCCGGCCACCCGATCTCGCTGCTGACAAACGACGAAGCGCGGCAGCTCGCGCGAATGCTCGACGCGTTGCCGGCGGATCAGCGCGGGCAGGAGGTCAGCGATATTGGCTTCGCGATCGGGAACGCGGATCGCATCGGTGCGCTCGCCGATCAGCTGCATGACGAGCGACCGGTCGACCGCCTCGCTTTGCTCGCCGGGTCCAGTCAGCTCACGTCGACGGGCGGCAAGCGTATCGCGTCCCTGATCTATCAGGGCGCCGAGGCGATCCGCGACAAGCGTGCGGGTGTCGACGACAAGCTGCTGCAGGGCGTCACGGCACTGGCGTCGGCCCAACTGCGCGAAGCCTTCGCGAGTGCGAAAGCCGCCCAGGATGCGATCGACACGACGAAATACCTGTACGCGTATGGGGCAGCCAAAAACAACCTCTCGAACGCGGCGGTCGACGATGGCCAGTTGAATGCGTCGATCAGCGGCGCGACAGGCGGCGTTGTCGACCTGAACGGACGAAAGACGCTCAAGCCGTACGGGTGGGACGACGCACGCTTCAATACCTCGGTCAAGGGCGTGAGCGCGTCGAGCATCATGACCCCGATCGATGACGGCAAGGTGCACATCGGACAGACAGAGGTTCCGGTGGCCGACTTCGTAACGAAGTTGCCCGCTGCGCGCTTGGTTCGCGTCTCACCGCAGGGCGTGTACGCCGTGACGGCCGGCACCGGCTACGCGACGAACTCGCAAAAGCAACCGATCCTGATCAGGCTGAAATAATGGCGCAGACACTCTTTACCGACCCGTACGCGCAGGACACGCTTCGCGCGATCGACGCCGCGAATTCAAATCCACTGCCATCGCCGCAGGTGTCGCCCCCGTTTAAGGTCATCGACACCGTCACAGCGCCGTTCCGCGGTGTCGCGGCGGCGGCTGCCGAGGTCGGGGCTTTCGGGTTCGACTCGATCAAGTCGTTCGGTGACGTGGTGGCCGGGTATACGGCAAACACGGATCCATCCCTGTTGACCGATCCGCAGGCACAGGCGAAGCGTTGGCAGGAGGGTGAGCAGGCTCGTGCGAACCTCGCCAGCGGTGCCTCGTATTCTTCAACGATCGGTGACAACCTGTATGGATTCTCGTCCCGTCTGGCGCCGGATCCGGCTACCTCCAACATTGCCGAGCAGACGGTGTTTGGCCTGTCGCGCGGGTTGACGAAATACATCGGATTCTCGCTCGCCACGGGTAACCCGTTCACCGGCGCGGCGCTGACCGGCGCGAGCGAAGGCGAAACGACGTCGCAGGGGCTTCGCGAGAAGGGTGTTGATCTCGGCACCCGGACGGCCGCCGGCGCGGTCGCAGGCACGGGCGCCGCGCTCGCTGGCGTGATCCCGGTCGCCGGCGGCACGATTGCCCGCACGGTCGCACTCGGCCTTGCCGCAGGGCCGGGTCTGCAAATCGCGCAGACAGCGATGACGAAGGCCGTACTTCAGTCCGCCGGCTATCAGCAGTTGTCGGATCAGTACGATCCATTCGACCCAATTGCGTTGGCTGTTGCGGCTGCGACGGCGGGCATCTTTGGTGCGCTCGGTTATCGAGGTGTTCATGCCGAAGCGCAGGCGCGTGCAGCGGCGCCGCAGGTTGATCCGGCTGCCGCACGGCAGTTGTCGGCGATGAGCTTGAGCGAGCGAAAGGCACTTCCGTTCAACGACTCACGTCTCGATGCATATGCGGTGCAGGCCGCACAGCGCGAAGGATTGCCACCGGAATTCGGCGACCTGATGGTCGCGCTGAAGAATGCCGGGGAGCGCTCAAATTCCGGGCAGGTCTCTCGCAAGGGCGCGGCCGGTATCGCGCAGATGATGCCGGGCAACATGCGGAAGTTCGGCGTGACCGACCCCACCGACCCAGTGCAGTCGATCGACGGCATGGCGCGGTATTTGGCCGCCACTCGGCGACAGTACGGGGACAACCTGGCTGTCATCATCGCCGATTACAACGGGGGGCCACCTCAGGCGAATGCGGTGCGCCAGGGTAAGCAGCCACCGGCCGCCGAAACGCGTGCATACCTTCGGCGGGTTCAGCAGTATCTGGCGGATCGCGGCGCCGATGAGGCGCTGCGTGGCGCGCAGCCAACCCCGGATCAGGTCGACGCCGCGCGGGTCGTCTATAACCGTCAGCTTCTCGAGCAGGCCAGCCTCGGCCAGCCCGATGACCTCGACGCATTGGCGACGCATCTGACGGCCTTCCAGCGTACGATCGATCAACTGTCGATCGGCGACCGTGTCGAAGTCGGCGATCTGATCCAGCCGGACCAGATTCGGCACGTGGACGCGCTGAACGACATGATCGGCCGCTTGGAAGATACGCGCGCTGATCTGCTCGCCGATATCGGCAACACGGCCGAGCGAGGGCAGGTGTCGCAACTCCGAGCGCAGCTTGCGGACTTAGAGGCGCAGCCTCGACCCACGCTGCAGGACGTGATGGATTCGATGCAGTCGCGTCGAACGTATTCGGTATCGAAGACGCGTATGGCGCGCGAGCAAGCGCAGATGGAGCGCGACGCACCCGTCGAGCTGCAGTCGCGCATCGATGCGCAAGACGCTCAGATCGCGCGACTGCGCGGCGCCATCGAGACGAACCGGAACGCGGAGCTCGCGCGCGCGGCGCTGCCACGTGTTGACCAGCAACTCACCGCACTCCGTAACCAGCGAGATGTGGTCGGCGCGCCGCCGAGCCGCCGAACAGCGATCGCGACCGCAGCGCGCGAGGCAGCGGCAGAGGCTGCGCCGAAGCACGAAGCGGTGACTGTACCAGCGCAGGACGACGCATCCCTGCCGGTGATGGAGCATACCGCCTTGCCGCCGGCGGGGCAGTTGACCGACTACACGCCCGAGTTTCACGCGGCGAACGCGGATCGCCCCGTGTGGGCGGAATCAAACCCCGAGACAGGGGAAACGCGATTGTCGACGCTATCCGAGCAAATGGCCCTGATCGATGCCGAAATGGCTCGGCAGAACGAAATCATCCCGCTGTTCCGCATCGCGGCACAGTGCTTCCTCGCGAATGGAGAATGAAACGTGAATCCCGCATGCATTGAAGCCGTTTCCCGGGCCGCTGGCCGGGCGCTCGCGCGCAGCGAGATCGACGAGATCGACAACCGGATCCGTGACACGGCGCGGCGGCTCGCGCGCCAGGATCGGGCGAAGTGGATGGCCATGTCGGCTGATGACCGAACGATGGCGGCCGCCGAGCAGGCGGCGGCCGATATGAAGGCTGAGGCTGAGCGCACGTATCGGAATGCCCAATTGGCCGCTCTGAAGACGGTGCAAACCGACACGCGGATTGCGGGGGACCTCGCCCGCGGCGGCAAGCGCGCGCATGCGCTCGTCGAGGACATCGTTCGCACGCAGGACAACGCCGCCGCGATCAAAAATGAGTCAATCGGCCAGTTGATGGAATACATCACCGCAGTGAAGTCCAACGAGGGAGCTGGACTCACGCGACGCATCGCGATGTACCTGTTCGATGCCGACAACCCGACGATGACGCGTGACCTGTTCCGTGAAATTTTCGCCAACGCCGACGGCAGCAGCGGCAATGCGATCGCCCAGAGGGGCGCGCGCGCGTGGCTCGACGTGATCGGCGCGCTGCGCGAGCGCTTCAATCGGAGCGGCGGCGACGTCGGCCGGCTGGATTATGGGTACACGCCGCAGCCCCACGACTCCACGAAGGTACTTGGCAAGGGCGGTGACGCTGCGCGGGATGAATGGGTGAACAAGCTGATGCCCAAGCTCGCGCGCGACCGATACGTGAATGAAGACGGGACGCTGATGAGCGACGACCGGGTGACGGATCTGCTGCGTGCCGCGTGGGAAACGATCAGCACGGACGGACTGAACAAGCTCGAACCGGGTAACGGCGGCATGCCCGGAACGGGCGCGCGAGCGAACCGCGGCAGCGAGGCGCGGCAGATCCATTTCAAGGATGCCGAGGCTTACCTGGAGTACATGAACGAGTTCGGCAAGGGCAGCGCGTTCCAGGCGATGATGGGCCACCTCGGGCGGATGTCGAAAGACATCGCGCTCGTCGAGGCGTACGGGCCGAACCCGAACAGCCAGATGCGCCTGCAGTTCGAGCTCGCGGCGAAGGTAGACGGCCGGCCGGTATCGGATTTGCCGAAGAGCTTCGGCGTGCGTCCTCAGACGTATTGGGGGCTCGTCAACGGCGAGTTGTCGACACCCGCGAGCGCGCGGGTGTCGAACATCGCGCAGATGATTCGCTCGATCGAGACGTTCGGCAAGCTGCAGGGGACGCTCATCGCGTCCATCTCTGACTTGCGGTGGACTAGACTAAATCTGACAGTGGTTGGTTTTTCATGCTGGCGCGCATTGGCGCGAAGGGTGTAGCCCGT
>NZ_LOVM01000018.1:0-1024 GCF_001523445.1 Burkholderia sp. ABCPW 11
GTGCTCGACGACGCGAACCTGTCGCTGCGCGAAGGCGAGATCGTCGGCCTGCTCGGCCGCTCGGGCTCGGGCAAGTCGACGCTGCTGCGCATCATCGCCGGCCTGATCGAACCGACCGACGGCGAGGTGACCTATCTCGGCAAGCCGTTGCGCGGCCCGGCCGAGGGCGTCGCGATGGTGTTCCAGACCTTCGCGCTGTTCCCGTGGCTCACCGTGCTGCAGAACGTGGAAGCCGGGCTCGAGGCGCTCGGCGTCGGCGCGCGCGAGCGGCGCGAACGCGCGCTGGCCGCGATCGACCTGATCGGCCTCGACGGCTTCGAGAACGCGTATCCGCGCGAGCTGTCGGGCGGGATGCGCCAGCGCGTCGGGTTTGCGCGCGCGCTCGTCGTCGATCCGACCATCCTGCTGATGGACGAGCCGTTCTCCGCGCTCGACGTGCTGACCGCCGAAACGCTGCGCACCGACTTGCTGGATTTGTGGACGCAGGGCCGCATGCCGATCAAGTCGGTGCTGATCGTCACGCACAACATCGAGGAAGCGGTGTTCATGTGCGACCGGATCCTCGTGCTGTCGTCGAACCCGGGCCGCGTGATCGCCGAGATCAAGGTGCCGTTCAAGCATCCGCGCAATCGGCTCGATACCGATTTCCGCAAGCTGGTCGACGACATCTACGCGAAGATGACGGCGCGCCAGACCGGCGAGGCGACGAAGAAGGGGCTCGAGCTCGGCAGCTGGCTGCCGCAGGTGTCGACCAACCTGATGGCCGGCCTGATCGAGACGCTCGCGATGGCGCCGTACCACGGCCGCGCTGACATGCCGGAAATCGCGCGCACGCTGCACCTCGAGGTCGACGAACTGTTTCCGATCGCGGAAGTGCTGCAGTACCTCGGCTTCGCGGACGTGCGCGAAGGCGATGTGTTCCTGACGCCGCCCGCACGCGTGTTCGCGGAATTCGGCACGCAGGAGCGCAAGCTGATGTTCGCGGATCACCTGCTGAAGCACGTGCCGCTTGCTGCCCGGATCA
>NZ_LOVM01000019.1:0-1019 GCF_001523445.1 Burkholderia sp. ABCPW 11
TGACCGATCGCGATCGCCCCGCCGTTCACGTTCACCTTCGACGTGTCCCAGCCCATCTGCTTGTGCACCGCCAGCGCCTGCGCCGCGAACGCCTCGTTGATCTCCATCAGGTCCAGGTCGCCCGGCGTCCAGCCCGCGCGCTCCAGGCACCGGCGCGACGCCGGCACCGGACCCATGCCCATCACGCTCGGATCCACGCCCGCGTTCGCGTACGCCTTGATCCGCGCGAGCGGCGTCAGCCCCAGCGCCGCCGCCTTCTGCGCCGACATCACCAGCACCGCCGCCGCGCCGTCGTTCAGCCCCGACGCGTTCGCCGCCGTCACCGAGCCGTCCTTGGAGAACGCCGGCTTCAGCCCCGCCAGCGACTCCGCCGTCACGCCGTGACGCACGAACTCGTCGGTCGCGAACTGCAGCGGCTCGCCCTTGCGTTGCGGAATCGACACCGGCACGATCTCGTCGTCGAAGCGCCCCGCCTTCTGCGCGGCTTCCGCCTTGTTCTGCGACAGCGCCGCGAACGCGTCCTGCGCTTCGCGCGTGATCCCGTATTCCTTCGCGACGTTCTCCGCCGTGATGCCCATGTGGTATTGGTTGTACACGTCCCACAGCCCGTCGACGATCATCGTGTCGACCAGCTTCGCGTCGCCCATCCGGAACCCGTCGCGCGAGCCCGGCAGCACGTGCGGCGCCGCGCTCATGTTCTCCTGGCCGCCCGCGACCACGATCTCCGCGTCGCCCGCGACGATCGCGTTGGCCGCCAGCATCACGGCCTTCAGGCCCGAGCCGCACACCTTGTTGATCGTCATCCCCGGCACGGCGTTCGGCAGCCCCGCCTTGATCAGCGACTGCCGCGCCGGGTTCTGCCCGGAGCCGGCCGTCAGCACCTGGCCCATGATCACTTCGCTGACCTGCTCGGGCTTCACGCCCGCACGCTCCAGCACTGCGCGGATCACCGTCGCGCCCAGTTCCGGCGCCGCAATCTTTGCCAGCGAGCCGCCGAATTTGCCGACCGCGGTCCGCGC
>NZ_LOVM01000020.1:0-899 GCF_001523445.1 Burkholderia sp. ABCPW 11
GCGATCTCGGCGCCGTCGTACGTGACGTACAACAGCGACGGTTCGACCACGATCAACAACAACGTCGGCTCGGCGATCGACAACATCAACGCGCATGGCATCAAGTACTTCCATGCGAATTCGACCGCACCCGACAGCCAGGCGGTGGGCGTCGACAGCGTCGCGATCGGCCCGAACGCGATCTCGAAGGTGGACGGCAGCATCGCGCTCGGCTCGGGTTCGGTGGCCGACCGCGCGACGGTGCCGTCGTCGGGCATCCTCCGCAACGGCACTGCGTCGATCCCGTTCGACACGACCGACCAGACGCTGCTCGGCGCGGTATCGGTCGGCGATGCGACGAACAAGACGTATCGCCAGATCACCAACGTCGCGGACGGCACCGGCCAGCAGGACGCGGTGACGGTGCGGCAACTGACCGGCGCGCTGCAGTCGTTCGCGGTCACCGGCCAGAAGTACTTCCACGCGAACTCGACGGCGGCGGATTCGCTCGCGGTCGGCGCGGAATCGGTCGCGGTGGGGCCGACGACGGTCGTCAACGGCGACAACGGCGTGGGCATCGGCAACGGCGCGATCGTCGACCAGACGGCGCCGGGCGGGGTCGCCATCGGGCAGGCGGCGAGTTCCGCGCAGGCCGACGCGATCGCGCTGGGCAGCGGCGCGACGGCGACGGGCGCGCAGTCGGTCGCGCAGGGTGCGAATGCGGTGGCGGTCAGCGTGGGCAGCGTCGCGCTCGGCTCCGGTGCGCGCAGCACGGCGACCGATGCGCTCGCGCTCGGCGCCGGCGCATCGGCGACGTTCGCGAACAGCGTGGCGCTGGGCGCCGGTTCGCTGACCACGGTCGGCGCGCTGACGAACTACGTCGCGTACGGGCTGAGCAGCCCGCAGTCGTCGGCCGGCGA